>NZ_LR877185.1:3218984-3518984 GCF_903995135.1 Pseudoalteromonas sp. 3J6
AATAACACTACCCTACTGTATAATAGTAAGTGGCGTCCCCAAGGGGATTCGAACCCCTGTTACCGCCGTGAAAGGGCGGTGTCCTAGGCCTCTAGACGATGGGGACACTAAAAAGTGTCACTAGGACAACTGAAAGTTTAGACTCGATTCAGACGAGCTTTAATAACACTACCCTACTGTATAATAGTAAGTGGCGTCCCCAAGGGGATTCGAACCCCTGTTACCGCCGTGAAAGGGCGGTGTCCTAGGCCTCTAGACGATGGGGACACTAAAAAGTGTCACTAGGACGATTGATTAGTTTAACTCACATCCTGAGCTCTTAAGGTAATGGCGTATAGTACAAATAAAGACTCGAGCTTTATGTGTTACGCTATTTTCTCGGTAAAACCGCCTTTAACTAAAAGTTAAGTGGCGTCCCCAAGGGGATTCGAACCCCTGTTACCGCCGTGAAAGGGCGGTGTCCTAGGCCTCTAGACGATGGGGACACAGAAAACTGTTACCCTAGGACAAACACTAAAAATTGGTGGAGCTATGCGGGATCGAACCGCAGACCTCTTCGCTGCCAGCGAAGCGCTCTCCCAGCTGAGCTATAGCCCCAACTTATTCAATACGCTCTGTGATAACCACGTCGTGTATCGCTTAGTGCGGGGCGCATTCTATGCACCCCCCAAAATAAAGTCAACAGTTTTTTGTGCGACATTATTTAAATGGTTTAATTTTCAACAAACTGACTATCATACATGCTAAAAAGTAGATTTTCATACTACTTAGTAACAATGAGCTTCGTTAAGTGTGCCACATTTAAGTTTGAGTTGAGCATAACGACCCTATAATACTAAAAGCACCTATTCACATCGGACTCAAAAGGTATACATTTATATGCAAATTGAGTTATCACTGCTTTTCTCCTAAAACGGGCCTACTTCCATCATAGCCTAGCTGGATTTTATTAAATGCTAATTGTAAAGCTTAACTATGCTAAGCGATAAACAACTTGCTAATTTGAGTGGTTTAAACAATTGAATAACATAGGCAGGATGATCTGAACTAGAAAGCTTTACTTTGATTTCTTGGTTGCAACCCTGACTCGGCAAATCAATTACCACTAAATTGAATTAATTTTCATCCTTAAAAAGCAACAGAACTCGCCCTAGTGAATATAAATATAGTTATTTTAACCCCTAGCCAAAGGTGCTTATTGTTCGTTTTATGTTACCTTGTTGATAAAGTGAACACTATTTGCATTGCATTGATTATAAAAGCTTCATTCAGCACATTTTTATCATTCAAGTGTTGACACATTTACAAGTCTATCTATAATAGCGCCCCACAACAACGCAGCAATGTGGTGTTGTTTAGATGCGGGTGATTAGCTCAGTTGGGAGAGCATCGCCCTTACAAGGCGAGGGTCACTGGTTCAAGTCCAGTATCACCCACCACATTCTAATGTGTCGTATCTAAGTTCTATATGGGTAATTAGCTCAGTTAGAAATAAGAGAGTGTCATCGTTATTTACAAATAACGGCGAGGTTCACTGGTTAAAGTCCAGTACTATTTTTTTAATAGTAGCGTTTTAATTTATATGTGGGTGATTAGCTCAGTTGGGAGAGCATCGCCCTTACAAGGCGAGGGTCACTGGTTCAAGTCCAGTATCACCCACCACATATAAAACTTATTATTATATCAATAGTCATGTTCTGAATTTGTAATATGGGTTGTTAGCTCAGTTACAAGAAATGAGAGCATCACCGCTATTTACAAGTAACGGCGAAGTTCACTGGTTAAAGTCCAGTACTATTTATTATAATAGTTTTGATTAATTTATATGTGGGTGATTAGCTCAGTTGGGAGAGCATCGCCCTTACAAGGCGAGGGTCACTGGTTCAAGTCCAGTATCACCCACCACATATAAATTCTATTATTATGTTAATAGTCATGTGTAAATTTGTAATATGGGTCGTTAGCTCAGTTGGGAGAGCATCGCCCTTACAAGGCGAGGGTCACTGGTTCAAGTCCAGTACGACCCACCATTCTTTGAATGGTGCATATTACAAAAATCTAAATCCTCCAGTACCACCTTCCATTTTAATATTCATTATCCTCCACTCTTTTAGTTCAGGTTCAGTATTAATTACCATTTAGAAATTCGTTACCAAGTAATTCTTCGGTTTCAAAAAATCAGTATTCCAATCACATACCAAAAATCTATCTTCCGAGTTTTATTATCTCCAAAATCATTTTGTTTAAACTTACTTTATTACGCGTGCTATTCATTTACTTTAAATGGGTTTTTAGCTCTTTTAAGATAAAAATATAAACCTTTAGAATTAATTTGCTTAATAAGCTCTCATCTTCGAGGCGAATCTTTAAATTACCTTGTAAGCGTCTAAACTGTTGATTATAGTCTGTGTTAAATTCAATTACGCTTAAGCCAATGTCTAAAAATATTTTCAATGAAGCAAAAATACTGATTGTAGAAGAGCAGCCACTTGCTCAAAGCTACATGAAACAGTCGCTCGAAAAAATTGGCTTTGGACATATGCGTTTTGCAGATCATGCTCTAGCGGCAAAAGAACAATGCTTACATGAAGAATTTGACTTGGTAATTTGCTCTTTTAATCTAAGCAAACGCCAAGATGGCTACCAGCTTTATGAAGAATTACGCGCTAAAGCATTAATAAAACACTCTACTGGGTTTATTTTTACATCTGCGGAAACTAGCGGAGAGTTAGTTCACAGTGTATTAGAACTTCAACCCGATGACTTTTTAGTAAAACCCTTCTCTGTACAAGAGTTAAGAGTGCGCATAGAGCGTATTCTCAAACGTAAAAGCGACTTAAAAGCTATATACACTTTAATTGATGACGATAACCAGTCTAAAGCATTGAAACAAATTAATGCCCAACTCGATAAAAGTAATAAATACAGCCCTATTCTACTTAGATTAAAAGGCAATATTTTACTGGCGCTAAAACAAAACCAAGAAGCGAAAGATTTTTTTAAGTCAGTTTTGAATATGCAAAAGTTTGCATGGGCAAAAGTAGGATTGGTAGAAGCCTTAATTGCTAACAATGAGCATATTTTGGCTCAGCGCATGCTTAAAACAATGCTTGAACGTAATGAGACTCGACTTATAGCCTTAGACTTATTGGGGCGTTTAGAAATAAAACTAAACCAATTTGATTTAGCCCAAGACTTTTTAAGCCAAGCGACACATATTGCTCCACGTAATATAGACCGTCAAAAATCACTGAACAGCGTATCGCTCATTAATAGAGATTATGAAACCAGCTACTTAACTCAAAAAGATATTGCCACTTATGCTAAGTACTCTATGCATGATAGCCCAGACATTTATTTAAATGCTGCTCGTGCTGGGATTGATTTTGCATTGACCACAGATCAAACCGACCAAATAAACAGGATCTCTCGTCAAACAAATAAATATATTAATGAGCTAAAAACACAATTCCCAACCAGTAATGCGCAAACTCAAATCGATGTGCTCAATGCACGCCTTTATTATTTAAAAGATGAACATAAAAAAGCGAAACAGCTCATTGAGCAACTTGACGACAGCGATACGCAAATACGTTCAGTAGATGGTGCCCTAGACAAAGCAAAAGCACTGCATGAATTAGGTTTTCACCAAAAGGCGCAAGCGCTATTTAGCCAAATAATTGATCATTGCGAACGTCACCCAAGTAGAAGCGATGCTACTTACTTGCGTTATATACAGCAACAGCAAAGTGAAAGACGTGATATTAAAATGGGGCCGAAAGAGCTAAATAATCATGCTGTTAAGCAGTTTGAGCGCGGCCAATTAAATGTTGCCTTAGAGGCATTCAGCCAAGCATTTAGAGTCATGCCACACAATCCAAGTATTGCGCTTAATTTATTGCAATGTTTAGTGGATAAGTCAAAAAAACATGGTGACTCTTTCAATAGTCTGTTGGCCCAAAAGTGCTTTAAACTATTAAAAAAATCTCCCTTAGCAGAAGAGCAATCAGAGCGGTTCGATAAACTACTTCAGATTGCTAAAGAAATGAAACTAGAGATTAGTTAGAGCCTGTTTAGCATTAATGCTACGTTATCGCCTATTTATGGGGAGTAACCACACCACATAGGCGCTGCCTTGCCTAAACCCCAAACAGACCGCTGCAAATTTAACCTTGAAAGGTCAACAGGCCCTAGAGCTTTTTCATTGCCAGTGCGTTTACACAGTAGCGTAAACCAGTAGGAAGTGGCCCATCAGGGAAAATATGCCCTAAATGCGCATCACACACATTACAAACAACTTCAACTCGCTCCATGCCATGACTATTATCCATGACATAACCAATCGCTTCCTCAGTTGCCGGTTGGGTAAATGAAGGCCAGCCGGTGCCACTATCAAACTTTTCATCTGCATCAAATAGTAAGTTGTCACAACAAACACACACATACTTACCTGGCTCTAACAAGGTACAACTACTCGAACTATTTGGTCGTTCAGTTCCCTTTTTACGGGTCACATAATATTGCTCTTCGTTTAACAGTTCGCGCCATTGCTGATCTGTTTTAACCACTTTTCGAACCGGTGTTGGATTACCATGGTTGGCAAAATTAACAATATCGTTCCACTTCAACATAACAACCTCATTACGTTATTAATTTAACTAGCAATCATTTACTTATAGTCTGGTACGCCTGTGGCTAATACCACGATCAACGCTATCTAAAGACTATAGTGTGCTTTTCTGTTGCTGTAAGTATACGGTTTACATAGGCATGCAATTGGGCTTGACTGCCAGGAATACTCACGCTTAATTGTCTGTCATTATTACTATGCACTATTAGCTCATCGTTTCTTATTTCTATCGACTCAATATTACTGATGACTAACCAATGCGGGCCATTTTTTTTATCAAACAGCCCTGTTAAACTAAAAACAAATAAGTGCTGCGCATCGCGTTGAATAAAATTACGCAGCGGATTGCGCATTTTAAACAACGGCGTTAATCGGTAACAACACGAACAAAACACCACAACCCACATTACTAACCCAGCTTTAAACCAAAGGAATTCGCCTAAAGAAAAAAAATAGCCACTCGCTATAATAATGAGCCCTATTAAAGCAATTACTTGTGCTATTTTTTTATTGATACTGTGCATAAGCCCTCTTACTTTTTATCAGTTGCTTTTTCTGTCGGCTCGGGCCAATCACTAAAGAAAACACTTAAGTAACGACTTTTTGCCAAATACCACAACACCCATAATACAATCACCATTTGCACAGCTAAAAACAATGAGAAGCGATAATGGCTATGGGCTGCCTGAATACTTAACCACGACAAATCAATTAATGCACACGCAATCAGCGGCCAACGCATATACCGCCAAATACGCGCCAAGCGTTGTGTTGCTTGATGCGAGTCTTTTGGCCTTCGTAAACAAAATAAAATAGTGGGTACAATGGCTACAGCACCGATCGCTATAGCAATAAAAAAATCATCTTTTGACTTAAAAAACAATGACATTAAATCAAGCTCAGGTCGACGACTCAACGCGGCTATTACCCAAATAAAATAGGCGCGCAATAGTACTAAAATACTCAAGTGAAACGCTAATGGCGTACGATAGCTACCATATTTATCCCAGTATTCAGGCCCATATCGACTCACAACTGATTTTTCCTATCGGCAATAGTGCCCAAAATAAAAAATGCCACTAATAAGGTAAGCGCTAACCACTTAGTGCCAAAAAACAGTAAAGCTTTAGTTAGCAGTGGGCTTAACCACACCACTAACAAGCCAAAGCCAAACGCAGTTATCAACACAAAACACGCCACCCTAATAATAAAGTGGCGCCTAGCTACGACGCCTTTGGTTAACTTTAAAATGTCATCCGCATACAGCGACACTAAGCACACCATTAAAAGCAGTGATAAATGCGGCAAATAGCCCTGTAACCATTGGCCTAGGTCAATTAACAAGGTATTAAGTATATTTGTAAAACTAGCCATTATGAGTCTCTAACAAAGTAATTAAATCATCCTCTGTCAGTATTTCTATACCAAGCTCTTGCGCTTTGGTGAGCTTAGAGCCGGCTTTTTCGCCCGCCACTAAGGCATCTGTTTTTGCTGAAACACTGCCAGAAACCTTGGCGCCTAATTGTTGTAGGCGCGCTTTTGCATCATTACGATTAAGCGTATTAAGCGTCCCAGTTAGCACATAAGTTAAACCCGCTAGCGGCTGTTCTTGCTCTGATGGCGCTGTTAACTGTGGCCAGTTTACTCCTTGCGCTATTAATTCGTTTACCACTGTCAGGTTATGCTCTTCAGTAAAAAAGCCGCGAACATGCTTCGCCACTATTTCACCTACATCGCTTACTTCTATTAGTTGTTCAATGCTGGCATCAATCACGTTTTCAAGCGTTAAAAAGTGATTAGCCAAATTCTGAGCTGTGGCCTCACCGACTTCACGAATACCCAGTGAATATAAAAACTTTGCTAAGGTAGTGGTTTTAGCATCATCAAGCGCCGCAACTAAGTTTTTTGCTGATTTTGGTCCCATTCGTTCAAGTGATTCAAAATGTCCCTGCTTTAAAATAAATAAATCAGCAGGGGTTTTGATCAGCTCTCGGTCAACTAATTGATCAACAATTTTGTCGCCTAAGCCGTCAATATCTAAAGCCTTACGTGAGGCAAAATGTTTAATCGCTTGTTTGCGCTGTGCTTGACATACCAAGCCGCCTGTACAACGTGCAACAGCTTCACCTTCAACCCGCTCAACGTGCGAGTCACAAATTGGGCACATAGTTGGAAACACAATCGCTTTTGCATCGCTTGGGCGTTGTTCAAGCACTACTTGGGTAATTTGTGGGATCACATCCCCAGCGCGACGAATAATCACAGTGTCGCCCACTTTTACGCCTAAACGGGCAATTTCATCAGCATTATGCAGCGTTGCATTCGATACCGTAACACCACCAACAAATACCGGCTCTAGTCGCGCAACAGGGGTAATAGCCCCAGTACGCCCTACTTGAAACTCTACATCTAGCAAGTGTGTTATTTCTTCTTGCGCCGGAAACTTATAAGCAATAGCCCAGCGCGGTGCACGCGCAACAAAGCCTAGGCGCTCTTGTAGGGCTTTTTTATTTACTTTTATTACCACGCCATCTATTTCATATTTTAGCTCGCTACGGCGCGTTAAAATGTCATTATAATAGGCAAGCGCGGCCTTTGGGCCTTCAACTAGTTTTGTTTCTGGACACAGTGGTAATCCCCAGTCGGTAAGCTTGGCAAGTTGCTGGTAATGATCTTCAGGTAATGTGCCATCGGCGACCAATCCGGTGCTGTAGGCATAAAACATCAGTGGCCGTTTTGCGGTAATTTTTGAGTCGAGCTGGCGTAAACTGCCTGCTGCCGCATTACGTGGGTTTACAAAAACTTTGTCACCGCGCTTTTCTGCTTCGGCATTTAATTTTTCAAAGCCCGCGCTATCCATAAACACTTCACCGCGCACTTCAAGCTCACGCGGGTAATCATCACCGCGTAACTTTAATGGCACATTGCGAATTGTTTTTACATTTTGGGTAATATTTTCGCCAGTAAAGCCATCGCCACGGGTAGCTGCTTGCACTAGTACCCCATCGCGATAAATAATCGATACCGCTAAACCATCCAGTTTAGGCTCACAGCAAAATGTAAGCTCGTCGGTGCTCATTAACCGTTCTTTAATACGACGATTAAAACCACTAAATTCGTCTTCACCAAAAGCGTTATCTAGCGATAGCATAGGCACTTGGTGTGCTACTTGCTCAAACTTGGCAAGCGCTGCCCCACCTACTTTTTGAGTAGGTGAATCTGCAGTTAAAAACTCAGGATGCTGGGTTTCTAATTCGCTCAAAGTACGTAATAAGCGATCATATTCGACATCGGGTATGCTGGGTGTATCAAGCACGTAATAACTATAATTGTGTTGCTCAAGCGTGGTACGAAGATGATTAATTTGCTCACTAATGCTGCTTGCCATGTAGACCTCAAAAAACATAAAAAAAGCCACTTTGACGTGAACGCCCAGTGGCTTACAAAATTTAACTTATGCGTATATTACGCAGAAAATGCGCGAACCTGCTCAACATATTGACGAATACGCTCTACCGTCATTTCGTTTCGCTCAGCATCCAAGATTTCAGCTCCAAATTCATCTGCTAGCTTCTTAGCGGCGCTGTGCAGCATATTAAACGCAGCAAGGCCATCGCCATCACATGGTAGAGTCATAAATAAGCTCACGCCTGCGGTGCTAAACTGTTCCATATTATCAATATCGAACGTGCCAGGGTTATACATATTTACCAGTCTAAATAACACCGGCCCTTGGCCTGCAGGGTCTAGATGGCGATTAAAAAAGCCTTCTTCTGAATATTTAAAACCTAGCGTGTTAACTGCTGGCAGTAATTTACTGCCTTGCATGGTCAGTCCTTCTGGCATTTGAATATGCACAATCACAAAGTCTGAAACATCTTTAGGGGCGTCTTGTTGCGTATCAACAGCCTCTTCGGTTACGACTTCAAGGTCATCTTCAATAGCTGTATCAGCTGGGCTAACATCTATTTGTGGCTCATCAGCGCTGAAGTTTAACTCACTCATTTGTGGCTCTTCTCGTTGCGCTAACGTTGGCTCTTGTGGCTCAGTATGCACAGATGAAGGCTGCTGTTCTTGAACAGGTTCAACTCGCTCGCTTGCAGGGAGTTCAGCATTCTCTTTTTTTCTTACTGACCATAAACCGTGTATTAATAAGCCACCAATGACAAACACACTGATCACAATTAAAACCCATCTTAATTCTTCGGCCATCCCCTCACCTTTTATTATTAATATGCCTAACTGCCATCATTTTACCCAAAACAACTAGCAAATGACTATAAAATTATGCATGTGCAAGTTGCACCGCTTGTTCAATATCTACAGCAACCATGCGCGACACGCCGGGCTCTGCCATGGTTACACCCGTTAATCTACCCGCCATTTCCATTGCAATTTTATTATGGCTTATATAAATAAACTGCACAGATTGTGACATTTCTTCAACCAATCGGCAAAAACGAACCACGTTGGCATCATCCAATGGGGCATCTACCTCGTCCAGCATACAGAATGGAGCTGGATTGAGCCTGAATATAGAAAACACCAATGATAATGCGCTCAGCGCTTTTTCTCCACCACTTAACAAATGAATTGTCGAATTTTTTTTACCCGGAGGTCTTGCCATTATACTAACACCACTTTCGAGTAAATCGTCACTGGTTAATTCTAAGTAAGCACTGCCGCCGCCAAATACTTTTGGAAAAAGCTGACCAAAATCGTGATTCACTTGATCAAAGGTAGACTTAAAGCGCGTTTTAGTTTCACGATCTATTTTATGAATAGCGCCTTCTAAAGCTGTCAATGCCTGGGTTAAATCATCCAGCTGATTATTTAAATAATCACTTCTTTGCTTAGCTTGTTCAAATTCATCAATGGCTGCAAGGTTAACGGCTCCTAATTGCTCTAGCTGATTACTGACTCCAGCAAGTTGATTTTGCGCTGCGTTTAATGACAACTCTGCAGGAAGCTCTGCTAAAACCTGTTTTAAATTTTGATTAAGCTCGCTAAGTGGCTCAAGTACCGCTTGCGCTTTTATTAATAGGCTTTGCTCTTCAATGCTCAGCTTCTGGTGTTGCTCTTGTAATGCCACCAGCTCAGTTTGTGACGTTTTTAAACTCGCTTGTTTGGTTTGTAATTCTTGTTTTGCTTGAGCTAACTGCTGTTGAATATCCACAAGGGTTTGTTCGCCTTGTTGGTGCTGTACTAATAATTGTTCAATAGTTAGTGCAAGCTCTTGCTCAGGAATAAGTAACGCCTCAATTTGCTCTATTAGCTCTTGCGTTCCTTCTACAGCCATTGTTAATGCTTGTTCGGCATGGTTCAACTTGGTTTGACTGAGCTGCCACTCACTACGCACTTTTTGCTCATTAAGGTTTGCCTGATGTGCTTGCGTTTTATACTGTTCAGCATTATTTAAAGCTTGTTTGTAACCTTCATCACTATTTATTCGTGTGCTATCGGCTTGGTTAAGCTCTTCAGCTAAGGCCTCTAATTGCTCTGCAAGCTGTTCATTTTTATCAAGCTCTTCGCCCAACAGTCCGCTTAACTGCTGCTGTTGTTCTAGCAGTGGCTGACGTTGTTGTTGTAATTTCGTCACCTGTTGCTGATGTTGATCAGCTTGCGCTTTGAGCATATCACCACGCGTTGTTGCTACGGCTAACTGTTGTGCTAATTGATGAATAGTGTCTTTGCGCTCGTTTTGCTGCTCGGTTATTAATGCAGCTTGCGCTTGATGTTCTTCAAGTGTGGAGTGTGCGTCCGTCAATGCCTGTTGTTGTTGCTCAAGTAAGGTTTCTTGCTGCTTGAGCTTTTTGTGCATTAATAATAAGGAATTTTCTGCATTTTTTTCGCCACTGAGATGCCAATTTCGACCATGTAACGCCCCTTGCTTGTCCATCACTGCAATAAAACTGGCATCGTTAAGATGGTGTGTTTGACCCTCGGCATCATAAGCAATATGGTTTAATAACTCGGGGTAGATACCAGCGCTAATAAAGGCAGCAATACTATTGCTTGCCACAGACTGTGAGGGTATTTGCCACGTGCTATTTTCTGCTTTACCTGGTGAAATATGAATGTGCTCAAGTGATGACAGCGCCTGCTCTACTAAAAACTCATAACCAGGCTGAACAGTTAACTGTTTGAATAAAGTTAAAGTTTTATCGCTGTTTTTTTCAAGTCCAAGGGTAGTTTTTAGCCCTGCTATACCGGCTTTTAGTTCATTAACTTGCTGAGATAAATGCTGCCATTGCTGCTGAGCTTCATCAAGCTGTTGCTGCTGTATTGCCTGAGCACTTTGACCTCTACTATGAGCAGTTTGCGCGTTAGCCAGCTGCTCTGTTAGCGTTTGTCTGTGCTGCTGTTGCTGAATTAATTGCTGCTCTATCTCACTGCGTTTTAACTCATCTATTTGCTCATCAAGCTGCGTTAGTTGTTGCTTAACATAACTGATTTTCTGCTCTGTATGTTTTACTGCATTTGCATGCGCTAACTGCTGATTATTTAATTTTTGATAGTCTTCTGTTAGTGATTGCCACTGTGATGTGTCGGTATTTTTAATCTCCAGCAGCCGATTAACCTCATCGGTAAGCTCTATAACCTGCTCGCTGCACATTAAGTTATACTCTACAGCCTGTTGCAAGCTGTCATCTAACTCTTGGCAGAGACTTTGTTGCTGCGTTTTAGCTTCTTCACTTTGGTTTTTTTGTTGCTCTAACTTGGCTAAATTTTGTTTCAGTGACAGCGTTTGTTGCTTAATGCTAATCTGCTGCTGTTCGCTGCGAGTCAATTCAGTATGCGTATGATGCTGCTGTTGCTGTGCATCATCGAGTTTATCTTGTTGAGCTTGCACTTGAGCATCAAGGCTTGCCAGAACATCATCATGGCCTGAATGCGCCGTTTTAAAGAAGCTGATTTGGTCATCCAGCTTTTTTATTTGCGCACTTTTATCGAGCTGTTGTTGATGCAGTTTTTGCCATTTTAATACCGCTATTTGCCCCTTTAAGGTGCGCTCTTGGGATTTAAGTTCGCGATATTTTTTAGCCTCAACCGATTGTACCGCCAGTTTATCAAGCTGGTTTTGTAACTCTTGACGAACATCAAGCAGTCGCTCTAGGTTTTCTCGGGTGCTTTTTATGCGTGTTTGCGTTTCGCGGCGACGCTCTTTGTATTTAGAGACCCCTGCGGCTTCTTCTAAGAAAACACGTAGCTCTTGCGGTTTGCTCTCTATTAAACGTGAGATCATCCCTTGTTCAATAATAGCGTAGCTTCGCGGCCCAAGGCCCGTGCCTAAAAATATGTCGGTAATATCACGTTTTCGGCATTTACTGCCATTTAGAAAGTACAATGACTGACCATCGCGAGTCACCAAACGCTTAATAGCCACTTGGTTACGATCAGCAAAAGTATTGGGTAACTTACCCTGGGTATTATCAAATATTAATTCAACGGAGGCTTGCGAAATGGGCTTGCGGTTAGTAGAGCCATTAAAAATGACATCGGTCATGGCATCGCCACGTAAATTTTTAGCTGAGCTTTCACCAAGCACCCATCGCACCGCATCAATGACGTTTGATTTGCCACAGCCATTAGGGCCGACAACACACGTCATTTGGTCAGGAAATGGAATTTTAGTGGGCTCTACAAACGATTTAAAGCCCGCTAATTTAATAGTGCTTAAACGCATTTTATTGTTATTACCGATTTATTATTGTTTTTTACTATAAGTAACTTAACGCATAAATAGCTAAAAAGTTAAGCTTGGCGTTTAAAATTATCTAAAATAATACCCGTGGCCATTGCTACATTAAGCGACTCTGCACCGCCAAAAGCCGGTATGGTTATTTTGTTGCTCACTAATTTTGCACACTGCTCGCGTATTCCATGTGACTCGCTGCCCATAAGCAATACACCTTGGCCACTAAATTTAGTGCTATGCACACTTTGGCCATCTAAAAATGCACCATAAATAGGCATGTTTAATGTAGATAAGTATTCAGGCAATTCAACTTGGCTTACCGATACGCGAACGAACGACCCCATTGTGGCGCTAATTGTTTTTGGGTTATACGGATCGGCACTGTCAGTGCTAGCAACAATATGTTTTATACCGTACCAATCAGCCACGCGAATGATGGTACCTAAATTCCCAGGATCAGACACTCCATCTAAGGCTAATATTAAACTGTTTTCATCTGGTAATACGGTGCTTGGCATATCAATAATTGCAATAGCCGCATTATTACTTACCAAAGTACTGGCCTTTGTTAGCTGCTCTTCATCCGCTGTAATAAAATGCGTTTGAGGATATGAGCTTTGGTTATTATCAATAAAGCTTTGCGTTGCAAATACATCGTTTACTTTTAATGGGCTATTTAATAACTCCAGTACATTTTTTTCGCCTTGTACTAAGTATTGGTTAAATTGCTTGCGATACTTTTTTTGGCCAAGCTGGCGAATAAGTTTAAGTTGGTTTTTTGAAATCATGACAGCCCCATTAAATTATCTGCACAGTATACCAGAGGTGACTTAAAGTGCAGCCCCATAAACAGTAAAAGCAATAAAAATAGCCTACTTACAATCAGCTAGCTAATTATAAAGATTGTTTTTTTTATCTAAAAAAGGTAAATTTACAAAAAACAACATGGATATATTTTTAAAATGGAACCAGTACACCCAACTTCATCTGAGTCAAATCAAACACCCCCTGCTATTTTTAGCGGTAAAGTACAATTTAGTGGCAAAGCCGGCGAATTTTTTGGTATATGGATTGTTAATATACTGCTGAGTATTATTACTCTCGGAATTTATTCGGCATGGGCAAAAGTTCGCACCTATCGTTATTTTTACGGTCATACACGTATCGACGGCCATAGCTTTGACTATCTAGCGACCCCAATACAAATTTTAAAAGGACGCATTTTAGCGGTCATCGCATTTTTAATTTACACCTTACTTAGCAGCCTCGCACCAGCGATAGGCCTTTTATTTGCTATTGGCTTTTTATTTTTATTGCCGTGGATCATCAACCAAGGTCTGCGTTTTAATATGCGTATGACTCGCCATCGTAATGTACGCTTTGCCTTTTCAGGTAATTACGGCGATGCATTTATTAACTTTGTTTTATTGCCTATTGCAAGTGTATTCACATTACACCTATTACTGCCGTATGTATTAAAGCGAATTGATCAATATATGCATGAAAACATCAGCTATGGAAATAAACCACTTACAGTAAATCTTCAGGGCGAACGCTATTACATCGCAGCACTTATTACCCTAGGAGTTGCAATAGGTGGCTTAGTTATTTTTGGCTTCTTTGCTGGTGCAAGTGCCTTAACTATCGATAACTTAAACACACAAAACTTTAGCCTTTCGACAATTGTAGTGCCGCTATTAATTGCTACGTTGTATGTTGCGTTTTTAACACTGGTAGGCGCTGTTTATCATTCGCTTATTCGAAATCATATTTTTAATAACAGTGAATTTACAGAAGTCGCTACCTTTGATTCGAACTTAAAAGCCATTGACTATGCCATCTTACTATTTACCAATGTACTGGCAATTATATTTACCTTAGGACTGGCCTACCCTTGGGCTAAAGTACGCAGAGCAAAACTATTAGCATCAGTTACAGAAGTCACTATTTATAGCGGCGCACTTTCGTTGATTGATGTTGCACAAAATGAGCAGTCATCATTTGCTGAAGAAGCTGCCAATGTGTTTGATATTGATATTTCACTCACCTAATGAGTAATTATCCTATTTTTGGCTGTTATTATTACCCTAATAGCAGCCAACATATTAAAAGCTATGCACACCTTTCCCATGAGCAAATAACGCTTGTTGACTCTGAAAATACGACGTTACTTACATCAACAATAGACAATTGCCAACTTGATAGCCCGTTACCTGGCATGGCGTCAGAGTTAAATTTTGCTGATGGTGGGCGATTTATTCCTCAAGATGTAGAATTTAGGTGGCCATTCGCGCTTAAAGAGCATGGACTCAGTGAACGCTTAGAAAAAAATAAGATTCTTATTGTTGCATCCGTGCTGCTAATTCCCCTATTGCTTTGGTTAATTTTATACCGCTTAATACCATCAGTAGCAGTTTATAGCGTTAACTTAGCACCTGCCTCGACAATTGAAACGATGGGAGAGCAAACGCTCAGTGTAATAGAAAAAGTCGCATTGGAACCTTCTCAACTTTCCACTAATAAGCAATCAGAAATACAGCAACAATGGCGTTTAATGCTTAACTCGCTCAATTTAGACAGTGCAAAGTTTAGGCTATCTTTTTATCAGTCTGATTATTTTTCAGCTAATGCGTTTGCTCTTCCAAATGGTCGGGTTGTAGTAACTGACGAACTTGTTGATCTATTAAAAAATGAGCCTGATGCCCTGCGTGCTATTTTACTTCATGAAATTGGTCATGTTCAGCACCATCACAGCATTCGCCTTGCAGCACAAGCTGCAGCGAGCACCGTTGTATTTGCAGTTATTTTTGGTGACTTAGAAGGTATATTAGAAGTCGTGCTTGGCTCTGGCTCATCTTTTTTACAACAAGCGTTTTCGCGAGATATGGAACAAGAAGCCGATATATATGCGATTAAAAACCTATTAAAATTAGGCTATTCTAACCACGACTTTGCTGATGCAATTGAAGCACTGGAAAATAATTTACAAGCGCAAGAAGGGAGCTATGATGATGCTTGGTTAAAGTATTTATCAACACACCCAAGTTCCCAAGAGCGAATAGAATATGCGAGGCAATATAAACCGCAATGACCCCTGAACTGAATTTATTGTTATTAGTTATCATTATGATAACCCTAGGCTACGGATTTATTTATCCGCGCTTTGCAGGCAGCAGCTTTAAAAAAGTATCGGTGCAAGATTTATTTGCAACTGGCATTACACTATTAATTGCATCTAGCCTTTATTACAACTCGGGCGTGCAATTTAGCTGGTTAGTATTTGAAGTTAATTGGTTTTGGTTTACTTTTTTAACTTACGTCATAATCGAAATCCCGGTGTTTTTTATTTATGCTAAAAAGCACAATATGCAGTTTTAATAGTACTTTTATTTTTATACAAAAAAAGCGCCTAATTGGCGCTTTTTAAGCTACATTAACACAAATTAATATTTATGCTTAAGTGCCCACAAATGCAGTAATTCACTGGCAATCGTTGCAGCGGCTATGGCGGTAAGCTCACTTTGGTCGTACGACGGGGATACTTCAACCACATCCATTCCCACCATATTAACCCCTTTAAGTGCGCGTAAAATTTTAAGCACTTTATCAGAAGTTAAGCCACCACACACGGGTGTGCCCGTACCTGGTGCAAAGGCAGGGTCTAAACAATCTATATCAA
Source organism: Pseudoalteromonas sp. 3J6 (assembly GCF_903995135.1). Taxonomy (GTDB): domain Bacteria; phylum Pseudomonadota; class Gammaproteobacteria; order Enterobacterales; family Alteromonadaceae; genus Pseudoalteromonas. The sequence goes on from NZ_LR877185.1 coordinate 3,234,993, forward strand.
AGGTTAAATAAACCGGCAAATCGCCCACTCGCTCAATAATTTGTGCTGCAATATCATTCGCATGCAGATCATTGGCTTGCATGGCATCAATCACTGCAAACTCATGCTTGCTTTGATCAAAGTCGGTACGAATGCCTAGCTGAATACTGTGATTAACATCAATTAACCCTTCCATTGGCGCATGATAAAACATGGTACCGTGATCAAAACGCGAACCGTTACTGTAAGTATCAGTATGCGCATCGAAGTGAACTAATGCCATTTTGCCATGAATTTTTGCATGTGCGCGCAATAGTGGTAACGTTACGAAATGATCGCCGCCCAAGCCTAATAATGTTTTACCTTGGCGAAGTATTTGCTCTGCCGCCATTTCTAATTGCGCGGTAAAATATTCAGGATCCCCCACCGGATAAGTAAAGTCGCCAGCATCCGCCACGGTTAAGCGCTCAAACAATGGAAATGTCCATGGGTATTTTGTATCTTCCCATGCTAGATGTACCGATGCTCTGCGAATAGCATCAGGTCCTAAGCGGGCACCAGGGCGCCCTGAAGTGGCCAAATCAAACGGTAAACCCAGTACTACTACATCGGCTTCAATCGCGTTAATGTTTTGTACCATAGGACGACGTAAAAACGTCATCCCATTTGAGTACAATGAGTGGTCAACACAACCAAACAAGCTAGACATTGCTTATAACTCTTCTAAATAAGTGTAGCCATCAAGGCCGCTTTGCAACTCGTCTAAAACGCTTTGCTGTTCATCAGGTGCAATTTTTGCGCTGACTAACTGCGCGTATGACTGCTGAAAACCTTCAACATCTAAATGTACATAACGCATCATGTCAGCCACAGTATCACCATGATTAATCTCTGTAATGCTAGCAACACCTTGCTCATCCATATTGACAATAGCACTGTGCGTATCACCAAATAAGTTATGCATATCGCCTAAAATCTCTTGATAGGCACCTACTAAGAAAAACCCCATTAAATAAGGTTTATCTGCTGTAAACTCTGGTACTGGTAACGTACTTTCAATACCTTGACCATCTACATAATGCTCTAATGCGCCATCTGAATCACAGGTGATATCTAGTAACACAGCCCGTTTTTGTGGAGCTTGCGTTAAACCACTTAAAGGCAATACCGGAAACACTTGGTCAATACCCCACGCGTCAGGCAATGACTGAAACAATGAGAAATTGACAAAAAACTTGTCCGCTAAACGCGCATTCAGTTCATCAATAATCGGACGATGGAAACGATTTTTGTTATCCATTAATTTATTAAGCTCATAACACACACGCAAATTAATTTGCTCGGCCCATGCGCGTTGAGTTAAATCTAATAATCCCATCGCAAACTGACTATGCGCTTCAGCTAAATCACCTTGGCTGTCGTGAAAAATCTCAATTAATGCACGGTCATCAGTAAGTACATGCAATTGTTGCCATGAAATCCACATATTTTTAAGTAATTGCGGCGCATCATCAGCTGGCGCTTCTATTTCTTCTGGTGCATATGTTTCGGTGCCAATTACATTGGAAATAAGCACTGCATGGTGCGCCGTTAATGCTCTTCCCGACTCTGAAATAATGGTAGGGAAAGGCTGTTCATACTGCTTACAAATATCACCGATGGTGTACACAATATTATTTGCGTATTCGGCCAAGCTATAATTCATTGAGTTGTGTGATTGACTGCGCGTGCCATCATAATCAACCGCTAAACCGCCACCTACATCAAGGCACTCTATTTGTGCACCCAACTTGCGTAGTTCACAATAAAAACGCGCAGCTTCACTTACACCTAAGCGTACATCACGAATATTGGCCATTTGCGACCCTAAGTGAAAATGCACAAGCTGTACTAAATCAAGCTGATCAGTTTCTTTTAAACGGTTTACTACATACAGCACTTGTGAAGCAGACAACCCAAACTTCGATTTTTCACCGCCACTGGCCTGCCATTTACCTTTGCCTTGCGAGGCTAAACGCACACGAATACCAATGCGCGGTTTTACATTAAGTTCTTTGGCTTGGCTAAGTACCATGTCCAGCTCAGACAGTTTCTCAAGTACGATATACACTTTATGGCCCAGCTTTTCGCCAATCAGCGCTAAGCGCACATATTCTTTATCTTTGTAGCCATTACACACAATCACCGCACTGGTTTTTTCAGCCAATGCTAATACGGTTAATAACTCTGGCTTGCTGCCTGCTTCTAAACCTAGCTGTTTTTTTTCTACTTGTGCTTGACTGGCAACAATTTCTTCAACGACTTCGCGCTGTTGATTTACTTTAATCGGATAAACTAATAAATAGTCTTTTGGATACCCATAGCTTTCTATTGCGGTATTAAATGCGCCACATAAGCTATGCACACGATGGTGTAATATTTGTGGAAAACGAACGAGTGCTGGCAAACTTAAGCCTTTTTCTTCAAGCTGCTTAGCAATGTCTGTTAGTGCAATGGTTTGCTGTGGGGCATCAGCCTTTGGCGCAACATACACATCACCTTGATCATTAATACCGAAAAAACCTTGGCTCCAATGACGAACGTTGTAGCTCGTACGAGCTTGTTCTAGTGATGTTGTCTCTTTCATTTATCTTTCTCTTTTATTTATGAATGCCAAACCGGCTAGTTGCCGCGCATTAAAAGAAAAATAGTGATTCATGTCCAACAAGTATTTCTACTCGTAACGAGTTAGGATTGAAATTGATAAATAAAAGCTTCAAACAAAGCAGTATTAGCTGAGCGCAAGCTCCATAAATAAGCTATTCGGGTTTTCTGTGTATTCACCAAAAGGAGCACATTGCACAAACCCTAAATTCTCATAAAGATGGATTGATTGTATTTGCTTTGGTCCTGTTTCTAGTTTTATGATTGGGATTTCTTCTTCGCCTGCATAGTGCAATAGAATTTGCATAATACGCCGTGATAAGCCTTTTCCGCGATAGCTAGGTTTTACGTAAAGCCGTCTAATTTCGCCATACCAGCTACCATCAAATTGCTTTACTATCGCGCCACAGGCAACTATTCCGTCTTGATTTTTTAACCCTACAGCGTAAACGCCCGGTAGGCCAAGCTCATTAACTGTAAGCGCTTGTGAAGTTGCTACAGGATATAATGAGCTAATAAGTCGATCTATGTCAGCAAATACGTTGATCACATCCTGATCACAAGGGTCTAAGTCGACTAACTGCATGGTTTATCTCAAGGTTATGCTTAAATATATTTAAACTATACCGTATCGATAGGAATGAACAACCTACTTAGGCTAAGTTATTTTTAGTGGGTTAGTTTATTGCTAGGATAATAAATAGCTCAATAACAAGGTGAGAATATGATGTACCCAGAAAAAGAGCGCTTATTAGCGCTCTTTATCAATTATTAAAGCCCTTGTTCATCTGCCATTTTCTTAACTATTTGTGGTGCTGTCCACAACGAAGGTAGTAACACAAACGAAACTGGCACCGCAGTGACAACAATAAACGACTGCAAGGCTGAAATTCCGCCCTCGCCTATAGAAATAAGCAACGCCGCCATCACCCCCATCATAATCCCCCAAAACACTCGAATAGACGTTTGTGGGTGATCGGTACCCGTCATTACCATAGATACCGAATACGTCATTGAATCACCTGTTGTTGCCACAAAAATAGTGGTCAGTACTAAAAATAACACCGACACAACAAATCCCATAGGTAACTGCTCAGTGATGGCTAACAATGCCGCTGGCAAATTAAGCCCAGCAAAAGGCTCTGATATAACGCCAGGATTATTTAATTCAAAAAAGATGCCTGAGCCGCCAACAATAGTAAACCAAAAACACGTGATCACAGGGGCAACCACAGAAATAAGTAAAATCATTTCACGAATAGTACGTCCACGGGATATACGTGCAACGAACATAGCCATTAATGGGCCATAACCTAAAAACCAGCCCCAAAAGAATACAGTCCACCAGTCTAGCCACGGTTTATCGGCACGAAATGTAGCCATAGGAATAAAGTTATCTAAATACAAACCGAAGGAGTGAATGTAACTGTCGATAATAAACGCAGTTGGCCCCATTAGTAATATAAACAACATCAGCAACACGGCCAGTACAACATTAAAACGGCTTAGTAGCTGAATACCTTTGGTAACCCCACTTACCGCTGAAAGTGTGTAAATTCCAATTAAGCTAAATAAAATAACCACCTGCGTGGTGTAGGTATCAGGAATGGCAAACAACTTTTCTAGACCAAAACTCACTTGTAAACCTAAAAAACCAATAGGACCAACAGTGCCAGCAACCACAGCGAGTACACAACATGCATCAACAATAGTACCAAGCGCACCTTTCATTGCGCGATCGCCAAATACGGGGTAAAGCAAAGTGCGCGGTTTAAGCGGTAAGCCTTTTTCGTAATGGAGATGCATATAAACAATACCGGTCAAACTACCTAAAATAGCCCAGGCTAAAAAACCCCAGTGCATAAAGCTTTGTGCAAGGGCGTTATAGGCGGCATCCCTTGTGCCAGTTTCACCACCAAATAACGGGGGCGGAGAAATAAAGTGTGCCATTGGCTCTGCTGCGGCCCAAAATACACCGCCACCTGCAAGCAAAGTGCACATAATTATACTGATCCATTTGAAGGTAGATATTTCAGGTGTTTTTAAACCACCCAGCACCACTGAACCGGTGCGGCCTACGGCCAAAAATATGCCAATCACAAAGGTTAATAACAGCAGAACTTGCCAAAAGGCGCCAAATATTTTGGTGGAGAAGGCAAAGGCAGAGTTTATCCAATCCGACATCAGTTTTATGTCGTACAGTGCCAGCGCGGCAAATAAAACTAATATACCGCCACTGATTAAAAAAACGGGTATATCAACCCCTTCCAGAAACTTTACTCGGGGAGAGTGTATTTCACCCGACTTTAAAGCTGCTTTCGTGGTATTCATTTATCGCTCCTAATGGTTTTTTACAGTTACCGACATAGCGACATACCATGACATAACCCTAAACCATAGTTACAACGAACGAAAAAGCAACTCAAAAGCAAGTTTCAAGTACCTGTCGTGTTTACGTTTAGATAATGTCACAACAAGTAGACTTATTGCCAATTCCTGACTAGTTTAACGCGTTAAAAACGCTAAACCAATGCCACAGCAATGATTTGTGCAACTGTTACAAAATAGTAAAAAACTCATTACACTTAGCTAGCAAACAAACAAAAAGTATACATTTCTGTTTGAGCTAAAACGCAGTAAGTTAGCAAACGTTACTGCCCAATTAGAGGTTAAACAAAGCGACTTATTGATTGGGGTAACTAAACTTGTCGCCTCAGTTAGTAACAAGCACGATGTTATTGGTGCTCTTTATGCCATTTTAAGTAATTGCTGTGTGTTAATGGTTTTGCAAATAAGAACCCTTGCACTGCGTTTACACCCATAGACTTTAATATATGTAGTTGCTCAGCACTTTCGACCCCTTCGGCTACAATATTAATATCTAAACTATGACCTAAACCAATAATAGACTGAACTATGCTTTGCCCCGATGCGTTATCCAACACTTTATCAATAAAGCTTTTATCTATTTTTAGTTCGTCTATCGGTAAAACACTCAAGTGCTTTAAACACGAGTAGCCGGTACCAAAGTCATCAATTGAAAATACAAATCCCTGCGACTTTAGCTCTTTCATTTGCTTTACCGTACTCATTAAATCACCCGCTAACATGGACTCAGTGATCTCTAATTTAATTTGTGAGGGTAATACATCATACGTCTCAATCGCTTTAAACAATTCTCCTTTTAAAGTAGAAGAATTAAACTGACACTGGCTAATGTTAATAGACACATTAAACTGGTTTTTCAGTGCGTCATCAGCTCGCAGCGTTTCCAGTAAAATACAAATATCGCGCAATACAATGTTTTGTAACTTTTGAATTAAGCCAAATTGCTCGGCAATCGGAATAAACGAATTAGGAGAGATTAGTCCTTTGGTTGGGTGATTCCATCGTATGAGTGCTTCTGCACCAATAATACTGCCATCAATTGATAATTGAGGCTGAAAGTAAGCACAAAATTCATCACATGCAATCGCTCTGACTATATCTGTTTCAAGCTCAGTTTGATTTTCCAGTAAGGTTTGCAGTGCAGGATCGTAAAAGCTACTACTATTACCGCCTTTCATTTTAGAGCGATACATGGCGGTATCTGCAAATTTTAAAATATTTTCGCTAATAGCATTGGCGTTATTAATTAAACATATACCTATACTGCAGCTAACTTGAAACGCCAAATCCCCTATCTCAAACTTGTCATAAAAAACGCTTTGTACCACTTTAGCCATTAATTCTGATTCAAGACTCGCTTGCTTATGGCTATCTCCTACATTCTCAATGAGTATAATAAATTCATCACCGCCCACGCGGGCAAGGGTATCTGTTGGGTTTAAAACACGCGTTAGTCGCTGTGATAGCTCAACCAGTATTTCATCACCGGCATTGTGCCCTAATGAGTCGTTTATACGTTTAAAATTATCTAAATCTAAAAATAAGAGTGCACCCGTGTGATCAGACTGCTTAATTTGTTCAACATACATACTGAGTTTATCATTGAGCATTCTGCGGTTCGGGAGGTTTGTAAGCGGGTCAAAAAATGCTAACCGTTGCACCTCTTCTTCTGCCGCTTTACGAGTAGAGATATCTCTGGCCATCCATACTACATGTCGCTGAGAGGGATTATTAGGTTGGTAACTTTCAAGCGGGGCTGTTCGTCCTTCAAATGTAAGTTGTTTACCTTTTATATTTAGCTGATACTCAAACACTTGAACTTCATTAGTTTGAAGCGTTTTGGCAATTACCGCCATAATAGGATTAGCATCCTCGGGAGGCATAATATCTCTGACATTTCGATTAATCACATGCTCTTGGCTTAAATATAAACTTTCATTAATAGTGCCGTAAACGTTGGTATACTCCCCTTCTTCACTCAAAATGAGGGTTAGATCGGGAAGTACTTTTGCGAAGGCTTTAAACTTTTCATTACTTTGCTGTAATTCTGCAAGTAACACTTTTGATTTTAGTGACTCTGTGTGCTTTTCTAAAGCAATACTGGTGAAATCAACAAAAAAGTCTATTAACTCTAAATCTTGAGGTGTCGGTGACTTGGCACTGTCATGATAAATTGCAAAAGTGCCTAATATGTCTGATTGTGTTGAAATAATAGGGGTTGACCAGCACGACCTTAGATCAAAACTCAATGCCAACGCTTTATAGTTTTCCCATAAGGGTGATGTTGCAATATCTGAGGCTATTACTCGCTTTTTTTCATACACAGCAGTACCGCATGAGCCAACACTGGGGCCGATATGTACGCCATTAATTGCCTCACAGTAACCCTTTGCAATATTAGGCGCCGCACTATGAAATAACTGCTCACCTTTGAGTGTTAATATAGAGCACTTTGCAGAGGAGTCTTCAATAAGATCCTCAATAGATAAACAAATATTTTCAAGTACTTCATCAAGTGGCGCACCCAAGGCTATTTTAGATAATATACTTTGTTGCTGAGAAAGCAGCTTTCTGACTCTCATGATTTCAATCAAATTATATTCCTCAACAGTCACTTACGCTAAATGCGCCGCTATATTCTATATAATAATTTATTATAGTCTTTTGACTATACATAATATTGAAATTAGCATCTATGGTAATTTTGTCTATTGCCGAGCATTTTATTTCATTAAGCACTTTCGAAGAATTCAAAGCAATTGCCCAAGCTAGCAATTTATTATCATTCTATTTGAAATACCATTTATTAAATACTTTGTTACTTAAAAGTACTGTTTAAAATCATCAGGCTATTTATAATAGCTAAAATATAAATAATTGGTGAGGTTAGTGTGCAAATAACACAAGGTATGGAATATTTTTTTTCCGGGTTTAAGTTAATTAGTCAAAAAGGGCTAAAACGCTTTGTGCTTATACCCCTACTTATTAATATTTTATTATTTGGTAGCTCCTTATTCTTTTTATTTGGCTGGCTTAGTGATGGCTTTAACGCTGTAAATTCAATGCTTCCAGAATGGCTTAGTTGGCTCGAATGGTTAATGTGGCCAATTGCTGTACTGGTGGTGCTGTTTAGTTACAGTATGTTATTTACCGTTATTACTAACTTTATAGCCGCCCCTTTCAATGGCTTACTAAGTGAAAAAGTTGAGCTGTATTTAACTGGTCAAAAAATTAACGACGATGGATTAGCTGATTTAGTAAAAGATGTGCCGCGAATGCTGGGCCGAGAATGGACTAAGCTTTGCTACTACCTCCCACGCGCAATCGGCTTTTTTATTCTATTGTGGGTGTTACCGGTAATAGGCCAAGTGCTCTGGGTGCTTTTTACCTGCTGGATGTATGCGGTGCAATATAAAGATTATGCTTTTGATAACCACAAAATCAGCTTTACCCAAATGAAAAATGATCTAAAAAGCAAACAAGGCTTATCTTACGGGTTTGGTTTTGCAGTGATGCTGCTAACCGCTATCCCATTTATAAATTTAATTGTAATGCCTGTGGCAGTATGCGGCGCTACACGGTTATGGGTTGAGCATTACCGACCACAATATCGTAGTTAAAAAAAATGGGCCTGTTGGCCCATTTTTTATACTCGCCAATCAATTAACTATATAAGCTTTGTGGTACTTTAATTACGTTTAAGTGCACCGTTATCTCTTCACGATCATGGTACAAATGCTTAGCTTGTAATTCGTAGCTAATACCGAACTTCGCCATTTCCTCCCTAATCATTTTTAGACATTCATATACACTATCAAAGCGTTTTTTCATCGGTAGTTTTAGATTAAAAATAAGCTCTTTTGCATAGGCATTTACTGCCCAGTCAATCATCAAGTTAGTTACTTTCGTTGGTTTTTCTACCATATCGCAAACTAACCAGGTTATGTTTCTTTTTTCTGGGCGGTATTTAAAACCATCTTCTCTAAAATGTTTTACTTGTCCTGTTTCCATTAAACTTTCATTCATTGGGCCATTATCTATCGCGCTAACAAACATACCACGGCGAACCAACTGATAAGTCCAACCACCTGGGCAAGCACCTAAATCAACGCTGCGCATCCCAGCTTGTACTCTTGACTCACGCTGCTGCTCAGGAATAAATACATTAAATGCTTCATCTAACTTAAGGGTTGAACGGCTTGGGCCATCGTTTGGCATACGTAAACGCAGAATCCCCATAAAGAAAGGTGAGTTGTTGTAGCTATAAGAGTGACCCACATACGCAGTATTATTAGCTAAAAACAGCACATGCATTACTGGACGATTGGCTTTTGGTTCACGCAATACGGTGTTTTGTTTCTCGAGCGCTTTTTTAAGCGGAGTTGATATCTTTTTACAAAAAGTCAGTAACTCTTTGCCCTCGTTGGTATCGGGTGTTTCTACTCGTAGTTCAGAGCATAAAGTAAAGTCTTTTGCGGCATCTACAATGGCGCCCACTCTATCCTCTAATGGCATATTTTCTATCAGGTTACCGGCAAACCATTGGCGTGCAAATACCATATTTTTAAAATCAACTTTTTTGATTATTTCGTCGCTGTGCTGCGCTTCAAAACATTCATAAATAACATAACCGGTATTTGGTTTTGCTTTTACATACCCAGCAAACCCTTGCTCGGCGGCGTGAAACGTTATTTCAGCAGCGGCATCGCTTTCAAAACCACTACGACAGTAAATCACAACACTAGACATATTAACCCTTAAACTCTTTAAAACTTAAATCGTGCAACTTGCACTAAAATAACTATCCAACCAATAATAAAACATAGTCCACCTAGTGGTGTAATTGGGCCCAGCCACTTTAAGCCGGTTAAAGCCAGTAAATATAAGCTGCCACTAAATAACAGTGTACCCGCTATAAAAAAACCACCTGCCATGCTTAAGTTAATTCCCCACTTTATTAAGGTTGCCACTGCAATCAGTGCCAGCCCATGTACCATTTGATACTCGGCGGCGGTTTTAAAAATACCAATAGCGTAATCTGATAAGCGACTTTTTAAACCATGGGCAGCAAATGCGCCCAGTATCACTGAAAGCATACAAAAAAAGCTGCCTGCGAGTAAAAATAGTTTAATCATGTTTTTCCTCTTTTACATTCTCAATGGTGCTTTTGATAAAGTTAGCCGCCTGCATTGCTGCAACATTCAGGTTTTGTTGCTCAGTCACGCCACTTTTTTTACGTGGTTTTAGTGAGTGGTCACCATCAGTTAACCATATATACTGCGGCTGTTTTGGCATTGCCATTGTGGCAAGCTCTTCGCGGGTGCCAAAGGTGTCTCGTTCACCTTGTAGTACTAAAAAAGGACATGGTATGTCTGCAAAGTGATCAGTGCGGAGCTTTTCTGGCTTGCCTGGTGGATGAAACGGATAACCAAACGCAAGTACACCTAAAACAGCATGCGAGGTTGAGCAAGCAAGCATAGACGCCATGCGCCCGCCCATTGATTTACCCCCTATAAATAGCGGTAAATTTTCATCAGCTTGAGTAAGTATATGCTCAAAATATGTAAGTAATTTTGGTGCTCGCTCTGGTGGGCGACGTTTATTGGTTTGTTTAGCAATTTGCATGTATTCAAAATCAAACAGCCCAACGTCAATACCATACTCACTGAGCTGATTGGCCATGGTTTGCATAAACTCAGAATCTCTGCCAGCCCCTGCACCATGCGCAAATATAAACTGTGCGATTGCAGGTTGCTGATTACTTTTAACCCATTCAATGCTCATTAATATTCTTGCTCCTGCTCAACTAGGCTTAACATCCAATCTTTAAATGACACAATTTTACCTAATTCATTTTGCGACTCACGGATCACCAAATAATAGGCGTTTTTACTTTCTAAACTGTGATTAAACGGGATCACTAATCTACCTGCATCAATATCTGGTTTTGCTAAAACACTATTACCAATTGCAACACCTTGGCCATGTACCGCAGCTTGCAGCACCATAGAGGAATGACTAAAAATAGGCCCTTGGTTAACTTGTATGTTGCGAACACCCGCGGTTTTCATCCACGTTTTCCAGTTTTTACGAGTGGTGTCATGCAACAAGGTATGGTTTGCTAAATCACTTGGTTGATTAAGCGCTCTAGGGCCACTTAACAATAATGGGCTACACAGTGGCACTAAGTATTCAGTGTGCAATTTATAAGCTTGTACGCCACTCCAATGACCGCGACCATAATAAATTGAAATATCAACATCGTCTGTTAACGAGTTTTCGTCCTGATCTTGGGCTTTAATTCGCACATCAATTTCAGGGTGTAACTCGTTAAATAAGCTCAATCGAGGAATAAGCCATTGAATCGCAAAGCTCGGGGTTAAACTCACTGTTAGCGAGCCTTTTGCACCACGGGCTAGTAGCTTTTCGGTTGCGTCAATTAGCTGAGTAAAAATCTCTTTAATATCTAAAAAGTAGCCTTGACCTTCTTCGGTTAGAAGTAACGAGCGATTTTTACGCAAAAACAACTTTAACCCTAAGTGCTCTTCGAGGGTTTTAATTTGATGGCTTACCGCAGCCTGCGTCACATACAACTCTTCTGCGGCTTTAGTAAAGCTTAAATGACGGGCTGCAGCTTCAAAAGCTTTTAGCGCGTTTAATGGAGGAACTCGTCTTGACATGGCAACCAAGCTTAGAATTAGTTTTTCTTATGCGGTGAATTATATACCTATGCTGGGAAAGAGTATATTCAAGCCACAAAAAAAGCGACCTAAGTCGCTTTTTTATGAGTTAATCACTCTTTTATAAATCGCTAGCACTGGTATCAAGCGGAGCAAAGCTTTTGATTAAATCATCAACCGCTTTCATTTGCGATAAGTACCCTTCTAATTTACTCAGTGCTAATGCACAAGGGCCATCACATTTTGCTTCATTTGGATTTGGGTGTGCTTCAATAAATAAGCCTGCAATACCCAGTGCCATGCCACTACGAGCCAGTTCTGCTGCTTGAGCACGACGACCATCGGCTGAATCAGCTCGACCGCCAGGACGTTGTAGCGCATGAGTAGCGTCAAATATAACGGGCGCCATGGTTTTCATGTCATCCATACCCAGCATATCAACCACTAGGTTGTTATAACCAAAGCTTGAACCACGTTCACACAAGGCCACATTATTATTGCCCGCTTCATTAAATTTAGTAATGATATGACGCATTTCATGTGGGGCTAAAAACTGTGGCTTTTTCACATTAATAATCGCGCCTGTTTTTGCCATTGCAACCACTAAGTCTGTTTGACGAGCCAAAAATGCCGGTAGCTGAATAACATCAACAACCTCTGCAACCGGTGCTGCTTGATGAGGTTCATGCACATCGGTGATCAGCGGAATATTAAAGGTATTTTTAATCTCTTCAAATATCTTTAAGCCTTCTTCCATGCCCGGACCACGGTAAGAATTGATTGACGAGCGATTGGCTTTATCAAATGACGCCTTAAATACATAAGGAATATTTAATTTAGTGGTCACTTCAACATAATGCTCGGCAATACGCATCGCTAAATCACGAGATTCCAGCACATTCATGCCACCAAATAAAACGAAAGGTTTATCATTTGCCAGTTCTATCTGATTAATATTTATAACTTGGTTGTTCATTTTAATTCCTTATGGTGCAACTGCTTGCATCATTAATCCACAAATATACGCCATATATGTACCTACACCGTAGCCTAGTACTGCTAATAAAACGCCTACCGGTGCCAGTGATGGATGAAACGCAGCGGCGACAACAGGGGCCGAGGCCGCGCCACCTACATTGGCCTGAGAGCCAACAGCCATGTAAAATAACGGCGCTTTAATTAGTTTAGCAACAATCAGCATTAAGCTGGCGTGAGTTAGCATCCAAATTGCACCAAGCACAAAATACATTGGTGAATCAAAAATCGCCATCACATTCATATGCAGGCCAATTGATGCTACTAAGATATATAAAAATGCTGATGCCACTTTAGACGAGCCAAAGGCTTCGATATGACGCACTCTAGTGAACGATAAACTAATGCCTATAGTGGTCGATATAACAATAAGCCAAAAGAACTTACTATTTAAACTGTATTCTTTTGCCCATGCATAGTTATTGGCAAAGAACGGTCCTAAAATATCAGCACAAAAATGTGCTAAACCAGTAATACCAAAGGCAATAGCAATAATCATCATGTAATCATTCAGCGTTGGCATACGGGCATGCTCTGCATGGTATTTTTCAACACGCTGTTTTAAATCTTCAATCGCAGTGGTATCGGCCCCCGCTTTGGCATCAATCGCTTTATGGTTAGCCGCCATTAATAATAATACCGCCATCCATAAATTAGCCACAATCACATCAACAGTAACCATAGCAGAGAAGATATCACCGCCAACTTCAAACATCTCTTTCATAGACGCTTGGTTTGCGCCGCCGCCAATCCAGCTGCCAGCAATAGTTGTCATACCGCGCCAAACCGCATCTGGGCCATGTCCGCCCACTGCTTCAGGGTAGACGGCACTCATGATTAAAATAGCTAATGGGCCACCAATCACAATACCAGCGGTTCCTGTTAAGAACATAATTAATGCTTTAGGACCTAGGTTAATAATCGCTCTTAAATCAATGCTAATGGTTAATAAAATTAAACACGCAGGTAATAAATACCGCGAGGCAACGTAATACACACTCGATTGCGAGCCATCAACAATACCAAAGGTATTTAGCAACGATGGTAAAAAATAACACAGCAATAATGCAGGCACATATTTGTAAAATGCGACCAGCCCTGGGCGCTGACTTGACGAGGTTTTAAAAATAAAGCCTAAAATAATCGCTAGTAAGCCAAGTACAACAGCATCATTGGTGATTAAGGCAGTTTGGGGATCAGCCATAACGTTTCCTATTTTTATTTTTAATGGTGGGTCTTATGATTATCTTCAAGTTCTTCGATTTGATGTTGGATGACTTCAATAGCAGGGTCGTCGGGACACTCATCAACAAAAAATTGTAAATCATCTCGTGCCATTTTAGGGCATCCTAGCTGATTTAGTAAATAGCCTCTGTCGCGTCGCTCATAGGGATCATCCCCTAGCATTTCCATTAACAAATCAACGCAAGTTAACGCATGACCAAATTTGTTCTCACTAATAAAAGACCATTTTTGTTGCGCTAAAAATAATTTATATACTTCGTCTTCAAAAATAAGCTCAAGAGGCTCTTGCTCTTGTGCATTATCTTCGTTGGTATTTTCAGGAATGATATACCAGCTTTGTTGACCACTACTTGGCTCAACAATGTACCCTTCATCATCGCTCATTGCGACGTGAATGCCCACTTCGCCTTGAGTTATGCTTACACTAGCATCAAGTTTTGCGTGCTGTAAAAAATGGCATAATAAAATAGCTAAGGTAGTGGGTGTACCACTGCGCATAGACAAGGTGTAGCTAATACTGTTTAGCTTGTACTCAGGTACTTTAAGGCTTGACGCACTAAATAACCACTGACTGTAAAAACAATCAAGTAATTGTTCTAAACGCTCGTGCATGTCGCGTGTTTGCGAACAAATAGTCTTTATTTGTTGCTCAAACGCGGTCAATATTTCAAGACTTGGTGTTAAGTCTATTTGAGGGTCCCATTTAGCTTCTGCTTTAATACAACGATATATTGCCGGTGGCAAAAAGTCATCGTAGGCATCTTCTATATAAGATTCATCGTGTTCATCAAACCCGAGGGTGGTCATTCATACTACAACATTCTAGAAAACGAACACGTAGTTTACCTAATTTTAAGGTTAGATACCAATAATCAGAAATGAAATAAAGAGGCAAGCTTTACACCATAGGTGTAAAGCTTAAGCAAATATTGTTAATTACAACAATAGCGGGGCTTTAGCAGTTGCTAAAAAGCCAATAGCTAAGATAACCGCAGTGTTAAACACTAAAAACATAACTTTAGGTAATGTTGTGGTTTGCTTAGCACTAATAATCCCAACGGCGATATAAATAACCACCAGCACAATTTTTTCTAATAGCCAAAGTTGCTCTAGTGGGTTTATTTTAGCCATGGCCATTAAAGTAATAGCCGAGATAATTAGTAAGGTATCTATACTGTGGCTACCAATGAAAACCACTTTATTTTTAGCAAGGCTGCCACTGCCCATGCGAGAAAAAGAACGTACGTAAAATAAAATAATACTCACTAGCGCAATCGCCATGTGCGTATGTTTTAATGCTAAATAATCCATGTTTATTTTTACTTCTGTTTAGTTATGTGCTTTATCAGGAAAGCGTAAAATTACCGCTTCAAGTTCTTCAAGTTTATCATTGAATACATCAACAAGTTTAGGATCAAAATGCGTACCTTTGTTTGCATTGATCTCAGCAACGGCTTCTTCAAGTGTCCACGCACCTTTATAACACCGTTTATGACGCAGTGCATCATACACATCGGCCAATGCCACTATGCGAGCATAAATATCGATACTCTCGCCTTTTAAGCCGCAAGGGTAACCAGACCCATCCCATTTTTCGTGATGTTGCTGTGCAATTAAGGCCCCTGCACTGACTATTTTACGCGGTGAATCTTTTAAAATGGCGTAGCCTTTGCCTGCATGGGTTTTCATAACTTCCCACTCATCACTGTTTAATTTACCGGGTTTATTTAAAATAGCATCCGGAATACCTATTTTACCCACATCATGTAAAGGCGATGCAAAACGAATTAAATTCGCTTGCTCTTCAGATAATCCATATCCTATTGCTAACTCATAACAAATATAAGCAACCCGCTTTACGTGATTACCCGTCTCGCATGAGCGTTGTTCAACCGCTTCACTTAAACGATAAACAAGTTCTTGTTGGGTAGCTTCAACTTCAGTATGTAATTGTACATTTTCAAATGCCAACTGCACATTTTGAGAAAAAATTTCGATTAGATTTCGTTGCGTATCTGTCAGTTTCGATGGCACCCCGGATACAAATAACATCGAATTATGATTAAACTTACTACTACAATAGGCAAACAAATAGTCATCTTTGTACACAATTGCTTTGTTAGCTAGGGCTTCTTGGCACGCTAAGAGTTGATCTGCTGCTAATACTGTTTCTAGCTCTTCCCCTTCGCGCTTAGCAAAATCACCAGTGCCAGAGCAAACAATCAGTTTTTTATTTAATTCCTCTGACGGATTTTGCGCAACTAAGGTAGTGGCATACATAGCTTCGTCGGCCACATTAAGTAAAGACGTTAGCTGCTGCATCACCCCTTCAATAAAGTTATCCATTGAATGAGTTGCAAAAATATTGCGAGAGGCGGTTATTATTTTTTCCAGCCCCTCACGTGACTGCTCAATAGAAATAATATCGCGATACGAACGAAGACTAGCCATCATCACGGTGAATAGTTTTTGTGCGGTGAGTTCTGTTTTAGATTTGTAGTCATTTATGTCGTAATTGACAATGACTTGACGCTCAGGGGCTTGACCTGGTTGCCCAGTGCGTAAAATGATACGAATGTAATTATTTTTAACGGTATTGCGTATGTATTTCGCGACTTGCAAACCAGCGTCGTCAGTTTCCATAACAACATCGAGTAGGATGATGGCTGCATCTGGGTGCTCATCAATTAACTTTTTTGCTTCTGCACCTGAATATGCGCTAATAAATTCCAAACGTTTATCTTGGAACTTAAAGTCACTCAATGCTAAACGGGTAACAGCGTGAACCTCTGGCTCATCATCAACTATTAAAACTTTCCATGTTCCTTGCTCTTCACTTGCTACTTCAGGTGGTTGTTCATTTGAAAATAAAAAATCTTCCATCACATAGAATTCCTTAAACCATATGCAAACAAACAACGGAGCTACTATAAATAATTTAGGGCCATTGTCCGAACGTTACGCGGTCGTTATTACCAAGATCTTTCACTGTGCTTACATTTATAAACGCCATTTGATTGAAAATATGACGCACAGCTGCACTTTGCTCAAATCCGTGTTCAATTAAAAGATAGCCACTTGCGTGTAAATAGTCACGTGATTGTGTAATTATTTGTTTAATATCAGCCATTCCTGCATCATCTGCGACTAATGCAGACAAAGGTTCAAAGCGCACGTCGCCTTGATGTAAGTGAACATCGTCATGTTCTATATAGGGTGGATTGGTTACAATTAGATCAAATTTTTTGTTTTTTAACGCACTAAACCAGTTACTCTGCTCAACAGTCACATTATTAATAGCTAATCGCTCTTGGTTGCGCTTTGCCAACGCTACCGCATCATCAATACGATCAACAGCAATAATATCCCATGAGGGCATTTCGCTCCCAAGTGCCAGTGCTATAGCTCCCGTGCCCGTGCCTAAATCAAGTACTTTCGCGTTTTTAGGCACTTTGCACTCAAGCGCAAGCTCAACTAAGGTTTCTGTATCAGGTCGAGGGATTAGCGTTGTTGGGTTCACTTCAAACTGCAAACTCCAAAATTCACGACAGCCGGTAATATGCGAAACAGGTTCGCCTTGTAAGCGACGTTCACAGGCACGTTGAAATGCCTGATACTGCTCATCTGTGAGCTGTTTTTCAGGCCAAGTAAATAAATAACTTCGTGGCTTTTGTAAAATATTGAGCAGTAAAACTTGTGCATCTAACTTTGCGCTATCACTACTTGATGCTAATAAATTAGCACCTGTAGCAATAGCGTTTTCAACAGAAGGGGTCACGATTAATCGTCGCCCATTGCAGCAAGTAAATCGGCTTGATGCTCTTGCATTAGTGGCTCAACAACGGCGCCTAAATCACCTGCTACCACTTCATTAAGACGATAAAGCGTTAAGTTAATACGGTGATCGGTAATACGACCTTGTGGATAGTTGTATGTACGAATACGCTCAGAACGATCGCCGCTACCAACTAAGTTACGACGTTCTGATGCTTCAGCAGCATGACGCTTTTCATCTTCAGCTTGCTGAAGGCGCGCAGCCAATACCGACATCGCTTTAGCACGGTTTTTATGCTGAGAGCGCTCATCTTGACACTCAACCACCACACCCGTAGGTAAATGGGTAATACGAATGGCAGAGTCGGTTTTATTTACGTGCTGACCACCCGCTCCCGACGCTCTAAAAGTATCAACTTTAATATCGGCAGTATTGATTTCGATGGCTTCTGCTTCTGGTACTTCAGCCATAACAGCTACAGTACATGCTGAGGTATGTACACGGCCTTGAGACTCAGTTTCAGGGACACGTTGTACACGGTGAACGCCTGATTCAAATTTTAATTGTCCGTAAACACCTTCACCGCTGATGTTAGCAATTACTTCCTTATAACCACCGTGCTCACCTTCGTTGGTGGTAACAACTTCTACTTTCCATTTTTTTGTTTCTGCGTAACGGCTGTACATTCTGAATAAGTCGCCAGCAAAAATAGCCGCTTCATCGCCCCCTGTTCCTGCACGAACCTCTAAAAACACGTTATTATTGTCTTTTGGATCTTTAGGTAACATTAAAACTTGAATGTCGTCTTCTAAAGTCGAAATCTGTGCTTTTGCTTCTTTATATTCTTCTTGTGCCATTTCGCGCATTTCAGGGTCTGAATCTTTAAGCATTTCTTCAGAGCTGCTCAAGTCTTCTTGTGCTTGCTGGTAAGCTAAAAATGTTTTTACCACCTCTTCAAGCTCAGAGTATTCTTTTGAAAGAGCACGAAAGCGGTTTTGATCACTAATGACCGATGGGTCACTTAGTAACGCTTGTACTTCTTCATAGCGCTCAACTAAGGTTTCTAATTTACGATAAACGGACTCTTTCATTTAACTGTTATTCCTGATCTATACCTAACATTTTTTTTAATTGATTTAGCTGAGCCACTTCACCTTTTTTCGCTGCATCTTGGATGGCACGGGTAGGCGCGTGCATTAAGCGATTGGTTAACTTATTGGCTAGCTCTAAAATTACTTTTTCTGCATTTTTACCTGTATTTAGCTGGCTAAGGGCCCTATCTACAAGTTCTGCTTTTGTAGTTTGTACATCATTACGGTAGTGGCGAATTAAATCCACTGAATCAAGTGAACGCAGCCACATAAAAAACTCTTTGGTGCGCTCACTAATAATAATTTGTGCTTGTTCTGCCGCTTGCTCACGTGCAGCCATGTTTTCGCTAACAATGGCTTGTAAGTCATCAACAGAATATAAATAAGCGTCGTCAAGCTCTCCGACTTGGCTTTCAATATCGCGTGGTACAGCAATATCTATAAATAGCATAGGCTTATAACGACGTTGTTTCAGTGCTTGTTCCACCACCCCTTTACCAATAATAGGTAAAGTACTGGCAGTGGAGCTAATAACAATATCGGCTTGGTGTAATCGTTCTGGTAATTGTGCCAAGGCAATAACATCTGCTGACACTTCATCCGCTAAGCCGCGAGCGCGTTCTATTGTTCTATTAGCTACCGTTATTTTTTGTGGCTCATTTTGGTATAAATGTTTTGCTACCAGCTCAATGGTTTCACCAGCACCAATTAATAGCACCTTGGTTTTGTCTAATTTGCCATAAATATGCTTTGCAAGATTAACCGCAGCAAACGCAACCGAGACTGCACTCGCACCAATGTTAGTTTCGGTGCGTACTTCTTTTGCCACTGAAAAGGTTTTTTGAAACAAACGATCAAAAGTTACACCCACCGCATCGTGGGTTTTAGCACTGTTATACGCTTGCTTTATTTGCCCTAAAATCTGTGGTTCACCTAATACCAGCGAATCAAGCCCGCAGGCTACACGCATTAAATGGTTTATTGCTGCGCTGTCTTCATAACAGTAGATGTTTTTACTCAGTTCATGTTCATCTAAACCATGGAAACTGGCTAACCATTGCAACAATGTTTGGGAATTTTGTTGCGCAAGGCTACAATACACTTCAGTGCGATTACAGGTAGATACAATAACCGCTTCATTAAAGTCGGCATGACCACTTAATTGCTGTAGCGCCTCTGAAATTTGCTCAGGCGAAAAGGCCACTTTTTCTCGTAAATCTACGGATGCGGTTTTGTGATTAATACCAAGTGCTATTATGGTCATATCTGCCAAATATTGCTGAGCCCTACTTCATAGGCGGCAATTTTATCAAAAATCTCAGGAATATGGAAAGTAAGGAACAACATTTGACTCGACAATATTTTATTTTAACCCTGTTAATTATTTTTTTAACGGGCTGCGCCAATAAAAACAACTACAATACAAAAACTTACGAAGACTGGAAGTTACGTCTTAGTACACAAAAAACTTGGCAGGTGGAAGGTAAATTAGCGTTTATTAGCCCTGATGAGCGCCAATCTGCTAACTTAAATTGGCAACAAACACAAAATAGTAATCATTTAGTGTTAACCACATTTATTGGCACCCGAATTTTATCGCTCAAACAAACCGCAGTGGGGGCTGAATTAATATTTGATGATCAACAGTTTTTTGATACTAATGCGAGTAAACTTTTACAACGCTTAACGGGGTTTACTTTACCGGTAAATAACGCCGGTCAGTGGTTAAAAGCCACTATTGACGATCAAACCTTAGAAGTCGATCAATTAGGCCGTGCTAAAAGCGTGTTATGGTTTGATGACGCTGGCAAAAAATGGCAAATAAACTACACCAGTTACATACAAAAACACGGTTTTTGGTTACCTAACGCGCTAACCTTAACCCATCAAAAGATTAAAATTAAAATCAAACTCTACGATTGGCAGTTTAACTAATTATGAATACTCCCTTTGAACTTTCGCTGATTGCGCCGGCGAAGCTAAATTTATTTTTACATATTAATGGTCGCCGTGATGATGGCTATCATGAATTAGAAACCCTGTTTACATTTTTAAACTATGGCGACGAGCTCCATTTTACGCTTACTAATGATAAAAATATTAGTATTAGCGGTGACACTCATGGCATTGCACTAACTGACAACTTAATTTATAAAGCAGCTTTATTATTGCAAACTCAGTGTAAAGTGAATTTAGGTGCAAAAATAAATTTAACTAAACGTTTGCCTATGGGTGGAGGTGTTGGTGGTGGTTCATCCGATGCCGCAACAACACTTTTAGCGCTGAATACACTGTGGAATACCGCTCTTACACTAGATGAACTTGCAGATTTAGGCTTGAAGCTCGGTGCAGACGTACCTGTATTCATTAAAGGTAAAAGCGCCATAGCACATGGCATTGGCGAGCAATTAGAGTATGTTAAATTGCCACAAAAATGGTACTGCGTTGTTTTTCCAAACCAGCATGTCAGTACTGCACAAATATTTACTCACCCCGATTTAAAACGTGACACGCCTAAACTTTCAGGTGACTGGCAACAACAGGTTTTAACTAACGATTGTGAGCCTTTAGTGAAAAAGCTGTGTCCCGAGGTTGAAAAAACCCTGCAGTGGTTGCTAAAATACGCCCCATCAAAGATGACCGGAACAGGTTCATGTTGTTTTGTTGAATTTGCTAGTCAAGTTCAAGCACAAGATGTACTTGCTAACCTCCCCCATACTTGGCAGGGGTTTATCGCATCGAGCGTTAATACTTCTCCTGCTCACACGGAGTTAGCCGCCATCATTGATAAATGAAGTAACGTACAAGTAATCATAAGTTAACCTACTTTGTTCATTCAATGTAAGTTAGTCCAAAAATTCAGTGCCTGAGGAACCCTACCGTGCCTGACATGAAGCTCTTCGCTGGTAACGCAACACCTGACCTAGCTCAAAAAGTTGCAAAACGTTTATATATTGAATTAGGCGATGCTGTTGTTGGCCGTTTTAGTGACGGTGAGATCAGTGTTCAAATTAATGAAAATGTTCGTGGCTCGGATGTTTTTATCTTACAATCAACCTGTGCCCCTACTAACGATAACCTAATGGAACTTATCGTTATGGTTGATGCGCTACGCCGTGCATCTGCCGGTCGTATCACTGCTGTTATTCCTTATTTTGGTTATGCTCGTCAAGATCGTCGTGTACGTTCTGCGCGTGTGCCAATTACAGCTAAAGTGGTTGCGGATTTCTTATCAAGTGTAGGTGTTGACCGCGTTCTTACGGTTGATTTACATGCTGAGCAAATCCAAGGCTTCTTCGATGTACCAGTAGATAACGTATTTGGCAGCCCGGTATTATTAGAAGATATGAAAAACCGCGACTTTGATGACGTGGTTGTTGTATCTCCTGATATTGGTGGTGTTGTACGTGCCCGTGCAATTGCAAAACTATTGAACGATACCGACCTAGCTATTATTGATAAACGTCGCCCTCAAGCTAACGTTTCTCAAGTAATGCATATTATTGGTGACGTTGAAGGTCGTGATTGTATTATTGTTGATGACATGATTGATACCGGTGGTACATTGTGTAAAGCAGCTGAAGCTCTTAAAGAGCATGGTGCTAAACGTGTATTTGCTTACGCTACTCACCCTATTCTTTCTGGTACAGCTGCAGAAAACTTACGTAACTCTGTGATTGATGAAGTGATTGTAACTGACTCAATTCCACTGTCTGACGAACTAAAAGCGCTTGATATTGTTAAAGTATTAACACTTGCAGATATGTTAGCAGAGACTATTCGTCGCATTAGCAACGAAGAATCTATCTCGGCAATGTTTGAACATTAAAGTTAAACATTAATGAGTATAAAAGCGCCTTTTGGCGCTTTTTTTGTAGGTGATGTTTATTTTATAAACCCGCAGTGGTATGATAGCGCGCCTTTTGGCTAGGGACCTTGGTCGCAAAGGCCCTAACACTTTTAATTATTGGAGACATCATGTCTAACACAACTTATACTTATGACGCTGAACTTCGCGTAGAAACTGGTACTGGTGCGAGCCGCCGCCTACGTCGCGAAGACAAAGTGCCGGCAATCCTTTATGGAGCTGATAAAGAAGCTTTATCGCTTACTTTTGAACATAAAGATATGATCAAAGCACAAGAAGACGAAGGCTTTTACACTCACATCCTTACATTAAATGTAGGTGGCGAGAAAGTTGAAGCTATCTTAAAAGATATCCAACGTCACCCTTTCAAGCCTAAGCTTACTCACCTTGATTTCCAACGTGTAGACGCAACTCACAAACTAGTAACTAAGGTTCCTTTACACTTCATCGGTGAAGATAAAGTAACTAAGTTAGGTGCAACTGTTGTTCACCAGTTAACTGAAGTTGAGATTTCTTGTCTTCCTAAGTCACTTCCAGAATTCATCGAAGTAGACGTATCTGATCTTGTAGCTGGTGATTCAATCCACCTTACAGATCTTGCGTTCCCTAAAGGTGTTCAATCTGTTGAGCTTGGTAAAGGCGAAGGCCACGATCAGTCTATCGTTACTATCAAAGCTAACAAAGCAGCTCCAACTGAAGACGACGCTTCAGACGCTGCAGAATAATATTTAAGGTCTCGCACCTTGAATTCTATTCAAATGCTTGTGGGCCTGGCTAATCCAGGCCCCGAATACGCAAATACACGCCACAACGCAGGTGCTTGGTTCATTCAAGAACTCGCTGCACGCTACAACTGCACGCTAAAACACGACCCTAAATATCACGGCCTTACTGGCAAAGTGATTATTCAAGGCAAAGAATTCAAATTACTGATCCCCACCACTTACATGAACTTAAGTGGCAAAGCGGTGAGTAGTTTAGCCAATTTTTTTAAAATCCCAGTGGAAGACATACTTGTCGCCCATGATGAATTGGATTTAGACCCAGGCGTTGCCAAATTAAAAAAAGGCGGCGGACATGGCGGTCATAATGGCTTAAAAGACATTATTGCAAAAATGGCAAATCAAAAAGACTTTATGCGCTTACGCATAGGTGTTGGTCATCCAGGACATCGTGAAATGGTCACCGGTTGGGTGCTTGGAAAAGCAGCCAAGGAAGATCAGGAAAAAATGGATGCCGCAGTTGATGAAGCAGTTCGTTGTATGGAAATACTTGCTAAAGACGGTGTGTTAAAAGCACAAAACAGACTACATTCGTTTAAACCCTAGTTTTTAGGGGTATACGTACACACGTTTTAAACGAATCTAAACAAGGTATCTTACTATGGGTTTTAAATGTGGCATCGTTGGCTTGCCTAATGTTGGTAAATCAACACTTTTCAATGCATTGACTAAAGCGGGTATTGAAGCCGCTAACTTTCCTTTTTGTACCATTGAACCTAATACAGGTGTGGTACCGGTGCCAGATCCTCGCCTAGACGAACTTGCTAAAATTGTTAACCCACAACGTATTCTTACAACCAGTATGGAATTTGTGGATATTGCAGGTTTAGTTAAAGGTGCATCGAAAGGTGAAGGCCTAGGCAATCAGTTTTTAGCAAATATTCGTGAAACTGATGCGATTGGCCATGTAGTTCGCTGTTTTGAAGATGAAAACGTTATTCACGTAGCGGGTACTATTGACCCTGCGGACGACATTGACGTGATCAACACTGAGCTTGTGCTTGCTGATATGGACAGTGCTGATAAAGCAATTTTCCGTAATGCAAAAAAAGCAAAAGGCGGTGATAAAGACGCAAAAGAGCAAAATGCAGTACTTGAAAAAGTAAAAGTGCATCTTGATGAAGGCTTAACTTTACGTTCTTTAGCACTAACAAAAGAAGAAAAAGCAGCAATTGCGCCTATTAACTTCTTAACCATCAAACCAACTATGTATATTGCTAACGTTGCTGAAGATGGATTTGAAAATAACCCACTACTTGATCGTGTGCGTGAAATAGCTGCCGCTGAAGATGCGGTTGTAGTACCTGTGTGTGCCGCTATCGAGTCTGAGCTTTCTGAGCTTGAAGATGAAGACAAGTTAGAGTTTATGGCTGACCTTGGTCTTGAAGAGCCTGGGCTTAACCTTGTTATTCGTGGCGGTTATGAATTACTGCACTTACAAACCTACTTTACTGCGGGTGTAAAAGAAGTTCGTGCATGGACTATCCCTGTGGGTGCAACAGCGCCACAAGCTGCAGGTAAAATCCATACCGACTTTGAACGTGGCTTTATCCGTGCACAAACAATTGCTTTTGATGACTTTATTGCATGTAAAGGCGAAAGCGGTGCAAAAGAAGCAGGTAAAATGCGTCAAGAAGGTAAAGAATACATTGTTAAAGATGGCGATGTAATGAACTTCTTGTTCAACGTATAATTAAACACCGCACCACCTTGAGTGGCTAATTGTTTTAAAAGGCTCGTTTTTACGGGCCTTTTTTATTTTCAGCCGAATATTAGTCTACCCTAGTAATAAGCTTCAAAACGTAAAGCAAAGCTAAAATTATAATACTCAGCTCATAAAGAGTGTTAAAAAAGCAACGTTTTAATTAAAAAGTAGCCGGTTAGCCTATTTTTCCTGCAAACAAACCAACTTAAGTGTTTTTTTGCAAAAAAGGTGTTGACGAATTTGGGGCATATCAGCATAATACGCCCCGCACTCAGCGATGAAGTGCTAACAAAAAAGATGGCTAAGTAGCTCAGCTGGTTAGAGCACATCACTCATAATGATGGGGTCACAGGTTCAAATCCCGTCTTAGCCACCATTTATTTTTTGTTGCTCAATGAAGAGTTTAAAATAACTACCATTTCTTTGATTAATTCAAAGTAATAATGCGGGAGTGGCGGAATTGGTAGACGCGCTGGATTTAGGTTCCAGTATCTTAGGATGTGAGAGTTCAAGTCTCTCCTTCCGCACCATATTCTTGATAAGAATTAAAACTATCAATTGTTTATTGTTGGGATATCGCCAAGCGGTAAGGCACCAGGTTTTGATCCTGGCATTCCCAGGTTCAAATCCTGGTATCCCAGCCAACAATGGCTAAGTAGCTCAGCTGGTTAGAGCACATCACTCATAATGATGGGGTCACAGGTTCAAATCCCGTCTTAGCCACCATTTCTTTTCTAGAAGTGGCTCTGCAAGAGTTAAATTGCAACTCAATGAAGAGTTTAAAATAACTACCATTTCTTTGATTAATTCAAAGTGATAATGCGGGAGTGGCGGAATTGGTAGACGCGCTGGATTTAGGTTCCAGTATCTTAGGATGTGAGAGTTCAAGTCTCTCCTTCCGCACCATATTCTTTGATAAGAATTAAAATTATCAGCAATTTCTTAGTTGGGATATCGCCAAGCGGTAAGGCACCAGGTTTTGATCCTGGCATTCCCAGGTTCAAATCCTGGTATCCCAGCCAACTTCTTCTACCAAAGAACGTTGAATTAAGAAATACTCTGTTAGGAGTCTAAATATAAATTTGTATGCGGGAGTGGCGGAATTGGTAGACGCGCTGGATTTAGGTTCCAGTATCTTAGGATGTGAGAGTTCAAGTCTCTCCTTCCGCACCACATTCTTGATAAGAATTAAAACTATCAGCAATTTCTTAGTTGGGATATCGCCAAGCGGTAAGGCACCAGGTTTTGATCCTGGCATTCCCAGGTTCAAATCCTGGTATCCCAGCCAACTTCTTCTACCAAAGAATGTTGTACAAGAAAACTCTGTTAAGAGTATAAATATAATCCTGTATGCGGGAGTGGCGGAATTGGTAGACGCGCTGGATTTAGGTTCCAGTATCTTAGGATGTGAGAGTTCAAGTCTCTCCTTCCGCACCATGTTCTTAACTAGAACTAAAACTCATCCAAATTTAGAGTTGGGATATCGCCAAGCGGTAAGGCACCAGGTTTTGATCCTGGCATTCCCAGGTTCAAATCCTGGTATCCCAGCCAATTTGCACACATCTTTGATTACACCTCCACACTAGATTAAAAATAATTTATCATTACTTCTACTTTTATTATCCAATACAACATTTTTAAGCAAAGAAATTGTCGACAGCAAAGCAAAAATCTCGCTAACTCCAAATAAAAAACTTTTAATGCTTAAAGAGCCTAACTTACCCGCTCAAAATGATTAATTATTATTACGTATTGATATTAGTCACTCAGATAAAAGCAATTAGACCCAATTTAGGTATTTATGTAAAAAATGTTAATGAAAAGTTGACAGGTGTACCTTTTATGGTAATGTTTGTTTTGCTCAAATAAAGAGCTATATAAACTTAATAAGGATAGTTATCATGAAAAAAATATATTTAATCATTGCTTTGTTTTCGGGTCTTTTTTCAGCAAATGTACTTGCAAACTCAGTGTCGTGTTATGTAGACACAATGGCTTACGACAATTACTCACAAAACATGTGCTTTGGCGGTGAAAGTAACCCTAATTTTCACCCGAAAATAGCATTTAAGGTTAATACCTCTAAAGCTGTTTCTAATGTTGTTTGGGTTTTTGATGGTACATATGACCGTTCAGCCAGTTGTGATGGAACAACATGTATAGTTGACGTTTATAAAGTCGAAAGTTCAATGACAGCATGTGTTGATAAAATCTACTACACTGACTTTACATGGGAAGATGTTAATTGGTGCGCAAGCGCTGAATATATGTACTCTCGTTCAGGTATGTGGAACTAAATTTATCTCCGTTTACAAGTGCCACATAAGCGGCACTTGTTATTATTATAAGAATCTAGATTTATGTAAGCGAATTTAATCTAACTTGCCACTAATCGCGTATCTAAGCACCCAATTTTTTACCGGCCCTGTATTATTAGCTAACTTTAAAAATGTGCTGCGCGCCCATTTTAATGGGGCTATTTGATTTGAGAAACCAAAGTAGCAAGCATCCATCATACTCATCATTAACAAATTAGCGTTACGACGACTACGCTCGTATTCTTTAAGCATTAGCGGGCACCCTACATCATCAGCTGTACGTAACACTTCAGCTAAAGCAGCTACATCTTGAAAGCCTAAATTAACACCCTGTCCTGCCAGAGGATTAATGGTGTGCGCCGCATCACCCACTAAAACGAGTCTGCCTTGTGAATAATTATTGGCATGCTGCCTTGCCAGAGGAAATATAGCATGGCTTTGTACTTCAAAATCACCAGCAAGCTTTGGAAACTTTTCAATAATATGAGCTTTTAATTCGCTAGGTTGTAGGGCTTTAAATGCTTTGAGGGTATTTGCATCGTCATACCAAATTAAATTTGCATAAGGTGCTTGCATAGGTAAAAACGCAACAGGCCCTGTAGGTGTAAACTGCTGCCATGTTTTAACTTGTTGTGGTGCATCGAGCTTTATTAGCACGCCCATACAATGCTGCTGATATTGCCAACCAGTTATACCAATATTGGCTTTGCTACGTAATTGTGATTGCCCACCATCCGCTGCAATGACTAAATCAGCAGTATAGCTTTGTTCGTTGTAGTGCAAGCTAATGCTATCAGGGTTTTGCTCTATTGCTGTTAAAGCCGACAAAGGATTAATCATTTCAATATTATGTTGCTCAAATTGCTGCCATAAACTGGCTTGAATTAGCTTATTCTCAATTAAATGACCTAAATGGGTGGTGTTAATACCATGACAATCAAATAATAAATGATCGTTACCTCGTTCAAAGGTCTCTAATTGTTCATAGGGAGCCAATCTATTTGCTCTCAGTAATGGCATCGCACCGAGCTGATCAAGCAGTTTTTCCGAAAAGCGATTAATAGCCGAAACACGTATATCAACGTCATCACTGTTAAGTACCTGTGATGCATCTATTGGATGTTTTTCAATAACACGTACGACTTTGCCTTGTTGCGCTAATTTAATAGCCATAGCGGCACCAACCATGCCGCCCCCTACTACAATTACATTATTTTTAGCCATGTTTTTCATCATTTTAATTCTGACTTAACTCTGCTTAGATTGTATCGTAATTAGTTTGCTCAGTGTGAGCGCTTCGCTTAATTCTATTATTAAACCCATACTATATTGATTTCAGATCACAAACATGAAATCTATACTTGGTTTTGAGCGTGTATCCAGCTAAAATACGCGTCCTTTAAGTCGAGCGAAATTTTAATAATTCCGCCACTTATACCTGTTTCTAGCACATATTTGTGCCACTATCGAATTGAACACGAGGCTATATTTCAATGAGCAAAAAGCTGCATATTAAAACCTGGGGTTGTCAGATGAACGAATACGACTCTCAGAAAATGGCTGATCTTCTAGATGCTACCAACGGCTATCAGCTAACTGAAGAAGCTGCTGATGCTGATGTTATCTTACTTAACACCTGTTCAATTCGTGAAAAAGCGCAAGAAAAAGTATTTCACCAACTAGGTCGTTGGAAGTTATTAAAAGATGACAAACCAGACCTTATTATTGGTGTTGGTGGCTGTGTTGCATCACAAGAAGGTGATTCAATTCGCCAACGTGCTCCGTTTGTAGATGTTATTTTTGGTCCACAAACTTTGCACCGTTTACCTGAGATGATTAAACAAGTACAAGGCGATAAAGGTTCATCTGTAGTTGATATTTCATTCCCTGAGATTGAAAAATTTGACCGCTTACCTGAACCTAAAGCGGAAGGTCCTTCTGCGTTTGTATCAATTATGGAAGGTTGTTCTAAATACTGTACTTTCTGTGTTGTGCCTTACACCCGTGGTGAAGAAGTAAGCCGCCCTGTTGATGATGTATTATTAGAAGTTGCACAGTTAGCCGAGCAAGGCGTACGTGAAGTTAACCTATTAGGTCAAAACGTAAATGCATATCGTGGTGATACACACGATGGTGAAATTTGCTATTTCTCAGATCTAATTCGTTTAGTGGCTGCAATTGACGGGATTGACCGTATTCGTTACACCACCTCACACCCTGTAGAGTTTACACCAGACATTATTGATGCGTACGCTGATGTGCCTGAGCTGGTTGATCACTTACACCTTCCAGTACAAAGTGGTTCAGACCGTGTTTTAAACTTAATGAAACGCGGCCATACTGCTCTTGAGTACAAATCAACAATTCGTAAGCTACGTAAAATTCGCCCTAACCTAAGCATGTCGTCAGATTTCATCATAGGTTTCCCAGGTGAAAGCAAGGCCGACTTTGAAGCTACCATGAACCTTATCAACGATATTGGTTTTGATATGAGCTTTAGCTTTATTTACAGCGCACGCCCAGGTACACCAGCGGCCGATTTACCAGATGACGTAACAGAGCAAGAGAAAAAAGAGCGCCTGTACTTATTGCAAAACCGTATTACGCAAATGGCACAGCAAATTAGCCGCCAAATGTTTGATACTGAGCAACGTATTTTAGTTGAAGGTCCTTCTAAGAAGAACCCGATGGAACTACGTGGCCGAACTGAAAATAACCGTGTAGTTAACTTTGTTGGCCCACACACAGTGATCGGTCAGTTTGTTGATGTACGTATTACCGAAGCGTTACCAAACTCTTTACGTGGCGATTTAATTCGTACAGAATCAGAAATGAACTTACGCCGCGAAATTGCGCCTTCTGCTATTTTAACTAAAGCAGCGAGTGAGCAAAAAACCGAGACAGCTAACGAAATTGGCGTTGCTACTTTCGTACCTTAGTTGCAAAAATTCATTGCGCCAGTTAACGCTGGCGCACTGTAATAGGAAGTAATTTTGAGTAATCAGTTAAAAACATTAGAGATTTATTTAGAACCTGCCGACAACAAACGCCTTTCTTCATTATGTGGCCCGTTTGACGAAAACATCAAACAAATTGAACGCCGTCTAGGTGTTGAAATTATTCATCGTGATAACTTTTTTAAAGTAACCGGTAAACTACACAGTAGCGCCGGCGCGGTAGAGATCTTAAAAAACCTTTATATTGATACTCAACCTGTACGTGGGGAAATTGGCGAAATTGAGCCTGACAACGTCCATTTAGCCATCACTGAGTCTAAAGCGCTTGAGCAAGACACCTCTAGTAGCGCCTATGGCAAAGAAATGATGATTAAAACCCGTCGTGGCGTTATTAAACCGCGAAACGATAACCAAGGCTTGTATGTTGCTAATATTTTGCACCACGACATTACCTTTGGTATTGGCCCTGCAGGTACAGGTAAAACCTATCTTGCAGTTGCAGCGGCAGTTGATGCACTAGAGCGCCAAGAAATACGCCGCATATTGCTCACTCGCCCTGCGGTTGAAGCGGGTGAAAAACTCGGTTTTTTACCGGGTGACTTAAGCCAAAAAATAGACCCTTACTTACGCCCACTTTACGATGCCTTATTTGAAATGCTTGGCTTTGAGCGTGTTGAAAAACTGATTGAAAAAAACATCATTGAAATTGCGCCATTGGCTTACATGCGTGGGCGCACACTTAATGATGCGTTTATTATTTTAGATGAAAGCCAAAATACCACCACAGAGCAAATGAAAATGTTCTTAACCCGTATTGGTTTTAATTCTAAAGCAGTGATCACCGGCGATATAACCCAAGTTGATTTACCTCGAGGTGCGCGCTCTGGTCTTCGCCATGCTATTGAAGTATTGGATGGCGTTGATGAAATTAGCTTTAACTTTTTCAAATCGCACGATGTGGTACGCCACCCTGTAGTAGCCCGCATTGTAGAAGCGTATGAGCGCAACGATGAGCGTGAACGCCTTAAGCGATTAGAGAAACAACAAGCCAAAGAAGCGCTTGCCGCTCAAGAGCAACCTGCTACTAAAGAGTAATACCGTGAAAACAGAACTTGATTTACAAATAGCGTGTGAGTTTGACAACTTACCCAGCCTTGAGCAGTTTGCCATGTGGGCCGATAAAGTACTTAGCCAATATCGTGATGAGTCTGAGCTGACCATTGTCATCAGCGATGAGGAACAGTCGCAACAGCTCAATAATGACTACCGAGGTAAAAATAAGCCTACCAACGTATTATCATTTGAATTTGAAGCGCCACCGGGTATTGATATCCCACTTGTGGGTGACTTAATTATTTGTCCTGCCATTGTTTTGGCTGAGGCGCAAGAGCAAGAAAAGTCATTTCATGACCACTTTGCTCATATGGTTATTCATGGATGCTTGCATTTACTTGGATTTGACCATATAAAGAGTGAAGACGCGTTAGAGATGGAAAGTATAGAAAAGCAATTACTTGCTGAACTAAACATAGCAGACCCATATCGGGACGATATTTAAATAAACGGAGCAATTAGACGTAATGAGCGACGATAACTCGCAATCTAGCCAGGGTTCTTCTGGCAAAACTTGGCTGGGTCGTATAACCCAGATGTTGCAAGGGGAACCCCAGAATAGAGAAGAGCTGGTTGAGGTAATTGCCGATGCCCAAGAGCGGGATGTAATCGATCCTGAAACCAAAGAAATGATTGAAGGTGTGCTTGGCGTGTCTGAGCTCAAAGTGCGAGATATTATGATCCCGCGCTCACAAATGGTCACTTTGGAAATTGATAGCCCGCTTGAAGAGCACATACCTATGATGGTTGACTCTACCCACTCTCGTTTTCCGGTAGTGTGTGAAGATAAAGACCATGTAGAAGGGATTTTACTCGCAAAAGACTTATTACCCCTCATTTTAAATAAAGATGAGCATTTACCATCGCTACGTGACTATTTGCGCCCTGCCATGGTAGTGCCTGAAAGTAAACGGGTGGATACCCTGCTTAATGAATTTCGTCAGCAACGTTACCATATGGCAATCGTGATAGACGAATACGGCGGTGTATCGGGTTTAGTAACCATTGAAGATATTCTTGAGATCATTGTTGGCGAAATCGAAGATGAGCACGATGAAGAAGAAGAACAACAAGATATTCGACAACTGGCTAAACATGTTTACGTTGTGCAAGCACTGACCCCTGTAGATGACTTTAACGAGCATTTTAAATCAGGTTACAGCTCGCAAGATGCCGACACTATTGGTGGTACCGTGTTACACGCCTTTGGCCATATGCCGAGCCGTGGCGAAACCATCGATATAGAGGGATTTCAGTTTAAAGTAACCAATTCTGATAATCGTCGTATATTGCAACTGCAAGTCACCATTCCTAAGGCTGATGATAACGACAGTGAAGAAACTGCTAACTAGTCTCACCCTACTAGCAAAAGATAAAAAAGCATGGCTCGCACTGGTTGCGGGCCTTGTTTTAACTTTTAGCTACGCGCCTTTTGGTATTTGGCCGATTGTATTTTTTAGCATAGGCTCGCTATTTTTTTGTATTCCTGCAAACCTCAATGGAAAAGTACATGCTAAAACAGCCGCTAAGTATGGCTTTATATTTGGTTTAGGCTGGTTTGGTGCAGGTATAAGTTGGGTACATGTTTCTATCGCCACCTTTGGCGGTATGCCACTTATCGCCTCAATTGCATTAATGGCACTGCTTTGTAGCTACCTTGCGTTATTTCCTGCGCTGGCGCTGTGGGCAACCACTCGCTTTTCAAACGGCTCTATAAGTTTTGCAGCGCTATTACTCCCTTGTTTTGCTATTAGTGAATATTTGCGTGCCAACCTGTTA
The DNA here is from genome assembly GCF_903995135.1 of Pseudoalteromonas sp. 3J6. Taxonomy (GTDB): domain Bacteria; phylum Pseudomonadota; class Gammaproteobacteria; order Enterobacterales; family Alteromonadaceae; genus Pseudoalteromonas. Next base: position 3,268,351 of record NZ_LR877185.1, read on the forward strand.
ACTGGTTTTCCTTGGTTAAGCTTTGGTTATACACAAACCGATAGCCCTCTGAATGCCCTTGCTTCTTTAATTGGTGAATTTGGGCTCACGCTATTATGTATTGCCATAGGCTTTGCATTGTACAGCTTAACCCAAAAACAATTTAAAATGCCTGTTGTTACCGCTGCTGTGGTTTTGCTTGCCTTCACAGGCGCACACTTTACAAAGGTAACCCATTACTCCGATAAAGACCTCTCTGTGCTGCTTGTACAAGGTAATATAAAACAACACTTGCGGTTTGACCCCAATGAGTTTTGGACCACCATGAGTAAGTATCAAGATATGACGCGCCGTCACTGGGATGCCGATTTAATCGTGTGGCCTGAAGCTGCAGTGCCTGAGATAGAAGCGCTTGCCGATTCGTATTTAGCAGGCTTAGACAGTGCCGCCTCATTCAATAAAACTGCATTAGTGACCGGTATTGTCGATTACCAACGCGACACTAAAACCATTTTCAATACGCTAATTGTGGTCGGTAACAAAGAGCAAAATGATGAACACGGCCACTATCGTTACTTAGACAGTAACCGCTATCAAAAACATCAATTACTCCCGATTGGTGAGTTTGTTCCCTTTGAAGACATACTCCGCCCCATAGCTCCGTTATTTGATTTACCCATGTCATCGTTCTCGCGCGGTGATAAAGTGCAAAATAACTTACGTGCGAATGGCTTTAACCTGCTGCCCGCTATTTGCTACGAAATAGTATTTGCCGATCTAGTGCGTGGCAATTATAAAAGCGACTCAGACATATTATTCACGGTGAGTAATGATGCTTGGTTTGGTGATTCAATCGGCCCTCACCAGCATATGCAAATTGCCCGCATGCGCGCCCTAGAACTACAACGCCCACTAGTGCGTGTTACCAACAACGGTATAAGTGGCGTATACGACCCCATAAGCCAAACACGCCAAACTATGCCACAGTTTAAAGCTACCACACTCAAAGCCAATATAAAGCTCATGCAAGGGGATAGCGTGTATAGCCAATACGGCAATGGGTTTGTATGGGGAGTTATATTGTTATTGGGTATGATTGGATTTGGGGTTAGGTTTAAGAAGTAATTTATAGCTGATAACTATTAGTTGTCAGCTATCAGTAAGAGAAAGGTTGCTCTGGTATCTAACCAACCTTCGCAAATCTATTTTTTAATCCAGCCTATGCTTAAAATATAACGACTGCCCTTTTCTATTTTTGATACTTGGTGCTGTTCTATATCAGGCCTGAACAGCTTAACTCGGTGGTAATTTATAATTGGGTTGTCACAAATAAACTCACCACCCTTGGCGGCATGTTTTAATATAATATTGAGCCTAAAGTGCCGACCAGTTTTAACGTTATCGATATGCGGTTTTATTTCACTCCCTTGTGGAAATTTAATCAAATAAACATCAAACTTAAAAGGAGCAAAAATACGACAGAGCAGCATCTTGTCGTAACCTGATCTTTGCCGCCCACGCTCCCAACTAAATAGCTTATTTAGCATCTACACTTAACTCTAAAAAAATTGAATACATGCCTAAAACCACTTAATTTTAAGCTTTGTCGAGTGAACTTTACTTGCTTGTGATCTAAATAAATTGCATTTAATGTCAACATAACTAATTTCGCTAGGTTCTAGAAAGCTGTCTGTGCTTTTGCCTACACAGTTACCAATAAACTTGCCACTTTCGTCAAATGTAGAAGCAATAACGGTTCCCGTATAAATGCTCTCGTTAGTAATATTTTTTAATTCAGCCGCGATTCTTACTTGACCATTTTCTTTGTATATTTCAGAAAGAGTTAGATTATAGTCATTGTTAAATTCATCACTTGTTTCTAATGCTTTATTAGAAACCATTGTTTTAAATCCACTGTCAACATCAGCGGCGATTGTAAGGGCGAACGCACTAATGCCGCCAAGTACAGCTATTACAAATCCAATACCCCAAAAAAAGCCTTTTATGCTCTCATTAAAATTATTACTTTTCATTTAATTCCCTTTCGTTTTTACCATTGTATTTCGTTAACAAGATAGCCAAAGTAACTTTTTTCACCGGCTAAATTTATTTTTTTGTTTTTAAGTGTTTGTAGCTCGTCCGTATCTAAGTACCATCTAAACGAATGCTCTTCACCAGTGGATAAATCAGCAATGTTTAATGTTATACATTGCTGCTGATCATTTATAATACATGTAGTTACATCAGTTAAAAAATATTCTTCAGACCACAGTTCGCCTAAATTATTTTCAGCATAATACATAATGGGAACTACGCTAAATTTCCACAACGCCATATAGATTAAACAAGGGTACATTATTATCAAGAACCCTTTTACTAGCCTACTACCTTTAAAAAAGTGACGAGTTATTAAATAATTAAAGTTGTGATCACACCTATACTTTTTAAATAATATATATATTACTGCCATGGTTAATATAGGTAGCACTACTAGCTCTATAAAATGTAATCGCTCATTAGCAATAAGAGCAGGATCGTTAAACTCGTACCATCCAATGAGCAATACTAAATAGCTCATTAGTACGAATATAATTAATAGATATAAAAAACTTTTATGAAACTCTTTGTGCTTTATGTTTAGCAATTAAACTCCCATTCAACTTCAATGATAAAATTATCTTTTAAGTATACTTTTTAACCCATAATACCAACTAAGGGCAGCGACTGTGCCATGAGTTTCATCTTCAAAGTAACGTTGATTTATATTTAAATTATCGCTCGAGTGCGCTTTTATTTTCAAAAAATGCTGAAGCTGCGTTGCTCACCTAAAACAACAGACTTAAGCTGATGCGCTTTTGCTAACACAATATTTTCTGAAGCATACGCAACCGTAATAAAATACAGATTAATAAATACAATCAATAAAACTTTCATAACCATCCTTGTAATAAGAGCAAAGTTAACTTTTTACAGCCTCTTCCACTGTTTGCACATTGACAGCTTGATTCACATTCCCTTGAATAACCACAGTGGCTGATATTTTATCTTGAATGGCTTGCCTGTTTGGGTCCCAGTACACTTGTAAAAAGCCTAACAAGCCGGTTGCAAAACCTGCGCCGTAACCACCGTAGCGGCCAAAACAATCAAGTAAACCCAGCGGTTCACCATTTAATCCAACCACTCGAGTATTACAGAGCTTTTTACCAGGGGTTTGACCGCGCCATAATAAAGAAAACAGTGTGAAGTACACAGCCGCCCAGCCAAAACCCAAACCTAAATCTTGAATGATCCCTTTACCCCACTGCAAAATACTGTGTGTGGTTGTTTGTACAGGTTTATCTTCTATTAACTGCGCAAGCTTTAATCCGTTATTTTCACCTAGCACTAATAATTGTAAAAATGCTTTAGCAAGTTGTGGGTTTTGTAGGTCGTCCATTTCGGCTAATTTGGGTACTTGCCCTATCAAGTTATCAAGTGCATTTTGTTGACAAGATTGCTCACAGCTTTCGTCGGCTGTTTGCACTAAGTAAGCATTTACCTGCTTTTTTTCTGTGGAATTAAGCTCAATGTCATCTTGTATTTTTAAGCCTTGAACAGTTAAGCCTTGATCAGGGTCAGCGCCTTCTAAGTAATCTATGCCAATTGAAAGCACAGCAAGAGCACTTACAAATAAAATACTTGCTGCTACTATTTTTAATATTCTTCGCCACACATTCGACATTTTAGGAAGGTATTGCTGCGCCGTTCCTTTGTAAAACGCCATAGCAGCAACGAATGCAATAATTGTCGCACTGATCTTTGCAGCTAAGAATATTAATGCTACATCGATAATCATAGCTAATGCTCGCCGAGTCGGCGAAGCCAAAGGCAAGCCAAGTAAAGCATTATCAACCTTAAAGGCATAAGGCGTGATCACTTCTCGGGTTTCGGCTTTAGATAACGCTAATTGTTCTAATTCTTGTGCTTTCATTATTATACTTGTTATTAAAATAGGTAACGCGGTTAAATTACGCGCTTTTTAATTTTTGCTCAAGCGAATAAAATGGATAACGAGAGTTAATATTAAAGATAGCCGCTAGGTGTAGATTAATTCTTAAAAGAGTGAACAATTAATCTACTGTATCGTGTTAAATATAAAAGCTACTAGGAATTACTCATGACCACCAAACAACTCTCATCACTTTTTGTGTTTAACTTACTGTTTGCCACTACCGAGGCAAACGCCAATGCTCGCTGGTATGTGGTTAATGATTCGGTGATGGGTGGCATTTCTAATAGTCAGGTTTTACAAGATGACGGCAATTTAGTGTTTACAGGCAACGTATCGCTTGCAAACAATGGAGGGTTTGCTTCTATCCGAACGCTATTAGATGTAAAAAACCAAAACATTACTAAAATAGTGCTGCGTGTTAAGGGCGATGGTCAAACCTACCAATTACGTTTAAGAACTAATGAGTACATGGATGGGGCGGCTTATACACGTTCGTTCAGTACCACGAAAAGTGAGTGGCTTAATATTGAGTTTTTACCTGAAGATTTTCAGCTTACTTATCGCGGCCGTTTACTTGAACAACAGCCTACAATTAGCTTCAAAGAGATAAAGCAGCTTGGCTTTATGATTGCTGGTAAGCAGGCGGGGGAATTTAGGCTTGAAATAGGAAAAATTGAGTTTAAAAACTAACTTCTCTGCGTACATTACAAGGTTAAACAGTGAAGTCGTCGCCTCGCCTTTTCATTTCGTTGATTACTAGCTCAATAATTTGTTGTTTTATTGCTGCCTGCTGAGACTTCACCTCACTAAGTTGCAGCTGCAATCTATTTATCTCTTCTTGTTGTTGCTCGGTTTTATATTTTTTAGCCCCGATATGCTCAGTATCCATAGTTAAGCGACTCTCGCCTTCAGCTGGCCCATATTGGCTATTATCTATGGTTAAACTACGTTGTACCGTGCTCTGCTTAAGCTTATTTACTTGCTCTTGCAATGCAACCACTTGCTGGGTGAAATATTTATATGCCTTTTCTAAATTTTGATATTGCTCAGCAAATGTTGCGTTATCTTCGCTGTATTTTTGAACCTTTGCATCTAAAAACTCTGATAAAACATAGTCAGGTTGTTCTTGTGATTCGTCATCTTTAGGTTGCGGCTCTGTTTCTACTAAAGCCTGATTGTTATAATTAGATGCTTGATATTGAATTGAGGCGGTTGAAATCTTCATTATTTTATCCCTAAAATAAATTTGTCACTATTTTAGGTATCGACTGATATTTTAAATACTTGAATAGAATTGGCTAATGAGGCAAATAAAAAGCCCTACTTGATTAAGGTAAGGCTTAAAGTGTTTTTTTTCTTTAAAATTACGACTCAATAGCCAGTAATTCCACTTCAAAAATAAGCAATGATGCAGGAGGAATACTCCCTACTCGCTTTTCACCATAGGCGAGCTGATGCGGTATATAAAACTGAAATTTATCGCCCGGGCTCATCAGTTGTAGGCCTTCTGTCCAACCTTTTATAACTTGGTGCAAACCAAAGCTAATCGGAGTTTTGCGCTCCACTGAGCTGTCAAATACAGTGCCGTCGATTAAAGTGCCATGATAATGCACTTTAACCATACTCGTTGGGCTAGGTGTATTTTCACTCTGTCCTTTATGGATTATTTTATATTGCAAGCCAGATGCGGTTTCATGTACGCCTTCAGTTTTTACATTGGCAATTAAATAATCACTTTCAATCTGTGCGTTTGCGATTGCTTGCTGCTTGGCTTTTTTACTGTTTTTAAAAATTAAAACGCAAAAAATAGCGATAACAATCAGTAAAATTATATTGATCATAACTCCCCTTTTTCATCTTCTGAGTCGTGGTCTTTTTCGTCGCTGTTATCACCATTAACAATATCGGCAATGTCTTTTAATCGCGCTAATGCGATGCCATTAACCGAATCTTCTGGGTAGTGTTCATCAACCATATCACCCGCTTCGATATCCATTAATAAGTTTAGTGCTTGATCAACGGTTTCCACAGCATAAATATTAAACTTACCTAACTCAACGGCATTGAGTATTTCGTCATCAAGCACCAAATTAACTTGATTCGATTTAGGAATAATAACCCCTTGCTCACCCGTTAAGCCGCGTATTTTACATAGCTTAAAGAAGCCTTCTATTTTCTCATTTACACCACCAATGGCCTGCACATCACCATGTTGGTTAATTGAACCGGTTAGAGCAATAGACTGACTGATAGGTAAGCTCGTAATGGCCGAAATTAGCGCACAAAGTTCAGCAAGAGAGGCGCTATCACCATCTATGTAGCCATAACTTTGTTCAATAGCGATATTCGCACTGAGTGTTAAGCTAAAGTGTTGCGCGTATTTGTTACCTAAATACCCGGTAAGCAACATTACCCCTTTTGAGTGAATTGCTTTACCCAACTCAGCTTCGCGTTCCACATCAATTACGCCGTCAGCGCCGGCATAAACGGTAGCAGTAATACGTGCAGGTGTGCCAAATGAGGTGTCACCAATGTGCAGTACTGTCAAACCATTTACTTTACCTACGGCTTGGCCTTCAGTAGCTATTAAAGTATGCCCTTCCTTTATATCGCTGAGCATGTTTTCGCTAATTTGCCCCGTACGGTACTGCTTGCCTTGTATGGCTTCGTCAATATGGCGTGCATCAATCACCGTAAGCTTGTCTTGCTTAGCGTAAAAACTAGCCTCAGCCACAAGCTCTAACACATCAGCAAAACGTGCTGATAACTTATTATGGTGCTCTGCTTGGCGATAACTAAATTTAAGTAATCGCACCATTGCGGCTTCGTTTAACGTGCACTTTAATATTTGCTCGCAGTAATCACTGACTTTAGTAATAAACTGATACTGCAGCTTATCGCTACTTGGTAAGTAATAATCAAAATCGGCAAGTACTCTAAATAACTCAGCAAATTCCTCGTCGTATTCACCGATGGTGTAATAAAGTTCACGTGAGCCGAGTAAAATAATTTTCACATCAAGCGGTATTAACTGCGGTCGAAGCGTAAAGCTACTACCAACGACACTGTCTTGATAAGGTAAGTCATTTTTAATTTGATGGGTTTTTAGCGACAGCTTTAGCCCATCCCACACTTGGGGTTGAGCCATTACTTTTTCAGCATCCATAATTAAATAGCCGCCATTCGCGCGGTGCAATGCACCTGGCTGAATTGATCGATAGCTGGTAATTAACGACCCTTGCGATGTGGCGTATTCAATTTTGCCAAAAATATTACCAAAAGTTGGGTTTGGCTCGTAAACAACCGGTGCTGCATCGCCTTCTTTGTATTCAACTAAAATATTAGGTGCAAAAAAGTCGGTAAGCATACCTTTACGGTCAAAGTCTTCTTTGTTTTCTTCGCTTTCACCTTCATCATCAAGCCATTCAAGCACGGCATCAATAATTTCTACACGTATATCTTTTAAATAACGCAGCACACCAATATGGCTGGCGTATTTATGTTCTAAATCTTTTAATAACGGTTTAGTGGCTTGCTCAGCGGTAGACTTTTTAAGATTGCGAAGCTTTTCTTTAGATTCACGTTTCCAGCGCGGTAACTCAATAAGCGCTTCAATGAGGGCATCTTCTAATTTTTCTATACGCTCAAAAAACATTTCGCGTAAATCATCTTCCAAATCAGAAAATTCATTATCGGTAAGTTGCTTGCCATCAATCAGCGGGGCAAAGCCGACTACGCCTTTTTCTTCGATTAATGCCACACTTTGCTCAAGCGCGGCTATTTCTACTGCGGTAATGGCGCCGTCGTAAGCATCGTTAAACTCACGGTCTATCGATTTTTTCTTGCGCTGATAAGCTGGGTTATCAAATGCAGCAGGAAAGGTGTCGAGTACTTCATCAATAAATGAGTCAATGTCATCGGCTAATTGTTTGCTTTGCCCTGCATGCATAAATAACGCAATAGGCTCACGGTGATCGTCGTAGTTATTAACATACAGCCATTCATGCGGTGTTGTGCGCTCTTTAGCGTGTTGTTTTAATTTGTCTTTTACTAAGGTAAAACGCCCGTGTGCCGCCTCTCCCATTACGTAAACATTATAACCGGGTAGGTCCATTCCTAAAGAGAAGTCCAATGCACTTTGCGCACGTTGTTGGCCTATAAAGGTAAGTTGCTCAGGGTATGGATTGCTCATGCAAGTGTTTACATGGCTCGAAGAAATACTCGGTGCAAGATTTGATACGGGTAGTGGCAGCAGTTTTTTCGTCATTCTAACTTCTTTTTTTACCAGCTTAATTGCTAGATTTGGGCATATTGAGTGGCCTACAGCCACTCAATACTTATATTCAGGGTTGTAAAGCCTGGCGGCTAAAATAGATGCCATCACACTGCGTGCAAGGAATAATTTGCGTTGCATGGTAAACATCATAACTATGGTTGCAATTCTTACATACTAATGTGCCCATGGCTATCCATTCACCTGCGTGATAAACACCATTATGCTTAAAATCTTCACTTAATGACTGCCATTCAAGCTGTGTTTTGTCTTCAATGTGAGAAAGCTCAAACCACAATGACTCTTTAAGCTCCTGCCATGCAAGCGAATTATAGTAGCTATTATTTTCTTGTAGGTGAGAAATGTCACGCATTAAGTAATTACGATAAAGCTGGTATTTTTCTTCACCTAAATCTTTAAGTGCCTGCTCAGATTCAATAAATCGCTTTACTGCGGCTTTAACTTCATGCTCTTTCACATCTTTTAACCAATCGGTTAATCCACTAAGCCATGTTCTGTAATCTGCCATTTTATACTCCTTGAAAACGTCTACTGATTTACTCTATACCATAGATAAGTATAGGTTAACCTGTACTGAAAACTAATTTACTCGCAAATTTACAAAAAGCGCCGCTTTGACGCTGTGAATAGCGCTTTATTTGGGGTATCCTATCGACAATTTTTTATTAGTATGCAAGAAGTTTGGAAACGTAAATGCAAGAGCAATATAACCCACAAGACATAGAGTCAAAAGTCCAACGCTACTGGGAAGAAAACCAAGTATTTAAAGCCACAGAAGATGAGAGCAAAGAAAAATACTATTGCCTCTCAATGTTTCCCTACCCTAGTGGTCGACTGCATATGGGTCATGTGCGTAACTATACCATTGGTGACGTGGTTTCTCGCTTCCAGCGCTTGCAAGGCAAAAACGTAATGCAACCTATGGGTTGGGATGCGTTTGGTTTACCTGCAGAAAACGCGGCTATTAAAAATAAAACAGCCCCTGCAAAGTGGACTTACGAAAATATTGACTACATGCGTAACCAACTTAAGCAATTAGGTTTTGGCTACGATTGGGATCGCGAAATTGCAACCTGCCACCCAGAATATTACAAATGGGAACAATGGTTTTTCACTAAGCTTTACGAAAAAGGCCTAGTGTACAAAAAAATGTCAACGGTTAACTGGGATCCGGTCGATCAAACTGTACTAGCTAACGAGCAAGTAATTGACGGCCGCGGTTGGCGTTCAGGTGCGGTAGTGGAACAAAAAGAAATTCCACAGTGGTTTATTAAAATTACCGACTACGCACAAGAGCTATTAGACGATTTAGACAAATTAGAAGACTGGCCTGAACAAGTTAAAACCATGCAGCGCAACTGGATTGGTCGTTCTGAAGGCTTAGACATAGAATTTACGCGTACCGATAACAACGAAAAATTTAGCGTATACACTACACGCCCAGATACATTTATGGGCGTAACATACCTAGCCGTTGCTGGTGGCCACCCTATTGCACAAGAAGCGGCTAAAAATAGCGACGCGATTGCAATGTTTGTTGAAGAATGCAAAAACACCAAAGTTGCTGAAGCAGACATGGCAACCATGGAGAAAAAAGGTATTGCAACAGGCTTTTACGCCACTCACCCATTAACGGGCGAGCAGCTACCAATTTGGGTTGCTAACTTTGTATTAATGCATTACGGCTCAGGTGCGGTAATGGCAGTACCTGCGCACGACCAACGTGACTTTGAATTTGCAACAGCCTACGGCCTAGATATTAAACAAGTTATTGCGCCAGTTGAAGGCTCTGAGCTTGAAGTAAACCTAGCTCAAGAAGCATTCACCGAAAAAGGGGTATTAGTAAACTCAGGTGAATTTGATGGCCTTGATTTTGAAAACGCCTTTAACGCTGTTGCCGACAAGCTAGAAGCATTAGGTGTGGGAGAGCGTAAAGTAAACTTCCGTCTACGCGATTGGGGTGTAAGCCGTCAGCGTTACTGGGGTTCGCCAATTCCAATGCTGAGTGATGAGAATGGTAATGAGCTTGCTGCCACTGAAGATATGCTACCAGTGCGTTTACCAGAAGATGTGGTAATGAATGGCGTTACCTCACCAATTAAAGCGGACCCAGAATGGGCTAAAACAACTGTAAATGGTGTACCAGCCACTCATGAAACTGATACTTTTGACACCTTTATGGAGTCATCATGGTATTACGCTCGCTACTGTAGCCCGCGCCATGACCAGGGTATGTTAGATCCAGCAGCCGCTAACTACTGGTTACCAGTAAACCAATACATTGGTGGTATTGAGCACGCAATTTTACACTTATTGTACTCGCGCTTTTTCCATAAATTACTACGTGACTTTGGTTTAGTAAATTCAGACGAGCCATTCGACCGCTTACTTTGTCAAGGTATGGTACTTGCCGAAACATTTTATCGTAAAGATGAAAAAGGCGGCGATGTATGGATTTCGCCAAGTGATGTAAATACCGAAACCGACGACAAAGGCCGTGTAACCAAGGCATGGCACGTCGATGATGGTGAACCTGTGTTCTCATCTGGCATGAGCAAAATGTCTAAGTCGAAAAATAACGGCATAGACCCACAAGAAGTAATTGCTCAATACGGTGCAGATACCGTGCGTTTATTTATGATGTTTACTGCACCACCGGAGCAAACGCTTGAATGGTCAGATTCAGGGGTTGAAGGCGCACACCGTTTCTTAAAACGTGTATGGAAATACGCGGTAGATGTTAAAACGGTTGGCTTCCAAGCACTTGATAAATCGTCGCTTACTAACCCACAAAAAGTACTTCGCCGTGAGCTACATAAAGCCATTGCAAAAGTGAGCGATGATGTTGAACGTCGTCAAACATTCAACACTGCGATTGCCGCAATCATGGAGCTGTCTAATAAGTTATTAAAAGCGCCATTAAACGACACTCAAGATGTTGCCATTGCTAACGAGGCATTAGAAGCATTACTTATTATGCTAGCACCAATAACACCGCATTTATCGCATCAGTTATGGCAAGAGCTAGGTAAAGAAGGTGATATTTTAGATGCCGCATGGCCAAAAGTTGACGAATCTGCCCTAGTTGAAGATGAAAAATTAATCATCGTACAAGTAAACGGTAAATTACGTGCAAAACTAACGGTTGCAGCTGATGCAACGCAAGAGCAAGTAGAAGCACTCGCGTTTGCAGAATCTAACGTCACTAAATTTACTGATGGTGCAACAATCCGCAAAGTAATTTATGTACCAGGTAAATTGCTTAACGTGGTAGCTAACTAATATGGCTACTTTAAATGCCATTAAAAACGGACTAGCCTTAGTGCTAGTCTGTTTTTTGTTATCGAGCTGTGGCTTTCACCTTAAAAAAGCATCAAGCCTACCCAATGATTTAAAACAGCTAACCTTGGTGGGTGATGATCAAAAATCAGCATTGTTTAGCTATTTGCAAACAGAACTTGCTATGAGCGATGTCACTTTAGTCCCTGCGAGTAAACAGTCTGCGCAACTTTATTTATTTAAAGAGCAGCTAGAGCGCCAAACCTTGTCGTTGTTTCAAAACGGACAAGTAGCTGAATATGAACTGGCATACAGTGTGAGTTATGTTGTAAAACGCCCAAAACAAGAAGCCATTGAAAAACGTTTTGAGCTTTACCGTAATTACCAAGATGATCCTGACAACGCACTAGCTAAAGCAAAAGAGCTTGAACTGCTGATCAGCGAAATTCGCCAGCAAGCGAGTCGTCGAATTGTTAGAGAGTTGTCGCAACTATAATGCGTTGTTATGCAAATCAGCTGCCTAGCGAATTAAAAAAGGGGTTAAAACCTTTTTATTTGGTTTTTGGTGAAGAGCCTTTTCAAGAAGCGCAATGTGTACAGCTCATACGCGATAGCGCAAAAGCGCAAGGTTTTAATGAAGTAATTAAATTCACTTTAGCCCAAGGCTTTGATTGGCAAGAAATCATTGCGCAATACCAAAGTATGTCGTTATTTAGTGCGCGTACGATTATTGAGCTTGATTTGAACCAGCAAAAACCTGGTACACCCGGCGCAAACACCTTTAAAAAGGTCGTTGAGCTCGAAAACCCTGACACCATTTTAATTGTTAAAGGCGCCAAAGCAAGCCAAGATGTGCAACGCGGTGCGTGGTTTAAAGCACTCGATAAGCAAGGGTTATTTGTACCCTGCTATCCGCTTAGTGGTAATCACTTAAAACGTTGGCTTGATGAACAATGCCAACGCTTGTCACTTAATTTACAAAACGAGGCTAAGCTCAGTTTAATTAATGCCACTGAAGGCAATTTACTGGCTTGTTTCCAAGAGCTTGAAAAGCTGTCACTAATACATGGTGACGCTCTCATTACCCAACAACTGGTAATGCAAGGGCTACTAAACCAATCTAAATTCGATATTTTTGATTTAAGTGATGCCCTGTTAAACGGCCATACTACACAAGCAATAAAAGTATTAAATAAGCTTGCCAGTGATAACACTGAAGTAGTGAGTATTTTATGGGCCATCAATAAAGATTTAAATACCTTAATCAGTGTACAACAAGGGTTATTGCAAGGTGAGTCATTAGCGACCCTGTTTAAACAAAAAGCGATTTGGAAAAATCAGCAAGCGCCGGTACAAACAGCGATAAACAGACTAAATATTCACACCCTTGAAAGTATTAGCAGTGAACTGGCATTATTTGATGCAAGCTACAAACAAGGTGTATTGATTGCACCCTATCAAGCATTAGCACATATTTGTATTAAATTTTGCCAACCGCTCGATATTCCACTGCCGTGTCATACTAACCGTCAGTAAAGGAAAAATACCATGATTGCAATTTTTGGTGGCACTTTTGACCCCATTCATTTGGGACACCTTAATATGGCGCAGCAATGCGTTGCGACCTTTAAATTACACTCACTCTATTTTATGCCCTGTGCAATACCCGCACACAAAGCGGCACCGGGGATCAGCACCGAGCATCGTATTGCAATGCTTAAAACCGCAATTAAACCATATTCGCAGTTTAAGCTTGATTTACGAGAACTAAAACGCAGCGGCCCGTCGTATTCTTTATTAAGCTTGCAAGAACTAAGAGCAGAAAATCCCGATACCCCGATTCTATTTTTGATTGGAATGGACTCATTCAACAACCTTGATAAATGGTATCAATGGCAAACAATAACTCGTCTATGCCATATAGTGGTGTATCAACGCCCAGGTCAAAACTGTGATGTACAAGGTGAACTTAAAAACTACAAACAGCAGGCTATGAGCAACGATATTTCACTACTGAACGAAAAAAATGGCGGACACCTTTACTTTTTAGAAGGTAAGCAACTGGATGCTGCATCCAGCACTATCCGTCAAACGCTTAAAAAAAGTATTAAAAAGAGTGAACTATTACCCGACACCGTGAGTCACTATATTGAGCAGCACCAGCTTTATCAAGAGTGATTGGTATAAACCCCTCGGCGTGTTAAAATAACCGCTATTAAATTTTAAATTGAGACAAAACCTTGGATTCGAAACAACTACTCGCTTTTGCACTAGACAAAATTGACGATATGAAAGCACGTGATGTGATTCAACTTGACGTAACTGGCACTTCAGACGTAACCGATTACATGATTGTATGTTCAGGCACATCAAGACGTCATGTATTGTCAATTGCTGATAACTTAGCAAAAGAAGCTCGTCACGCTGGTGAAGAGCCATTAGGCTACGAAGGTCAAAGCGATGGCGAATGGGCATTAGTTGATTTAGGTGATGTGATTGTTCACGTTATGCAAGATCAAGCACGTAGCTATTACGATCTAGAAAAGCTTTGGGGCTAATAGCTCCCTATTTTAGACAACGCTTGGAAGTAACGTCGTGAAAATACAAATGATTGCTGTTGGTACAAAAATGCCAGCATGGGTAGAAACAGGTTTTGCAGAATATCAGCGCCGCTTTCCCAAAGATATGGCACTGGAACTAATCGAAATACCTGCAGGTAAACGTGGCAAAAACGCAGATATAAAGCGTATTTTACACATCGAAGGTGAAAAAACCTTAGCCGCCATACCCAAAGGCAATCGTATTGTCACACTAGAAGTAACTGGTAAACCACTGGATACTCACCAGCTAGCAAAGAACATGGAAAAGTGGCAACTTGACGGCCGCGATGTCAGTTTACTGATTGGCGGTCCAGAAGGCTTAGCTCCCGAGTGTATTGCAGCCTCTGAGCAAAAGTGGTCGTTGTCTAATTTAACGCTCCCGCATCCTTTAGTACGCATTATTGTTGCTGAAAGCCTTTACAGAGGCTGGAGCTTAAATAACAACCACCCTTATCATCGCGAGTAGTTTCTTGCCATGCTAAAACGAAGACCCACTATTCGCGACCACTCAGCAGAAGCTAATTTATTTGCTCGGCGTGCATTTGTGGGTTTTATATTTATATTAGCCCTAGTAGCCATATTATTGTCTAACTTGTACACCATTCAAGTTGACGATCACCAAGATTATCAAACCCGCTCTAACGACAATCGTATAAAAGTAATTCCTATTGCACCTAATCGAGGTTTAATTTACGACCGAAACGGTGTTTTACTAGCTGAAAATAAGCCCGTTTATAACCTTGAAGTGATCCCCGAAGAAGTTGACGATTTAATAGCCTCTGTAAAATCCGTCAGTAAAATTATTGAAATCACCGAGCAACAACAAGCAGATTTCCTTGATGATATAAAGCATACTCGCCGCTTTAAAAGCCAAGTTCTTAAAGCTCGCTTGAACGAAAACGAAGTAGCGATGTTTTCAGTAAACCAACATAAATTCCCAGGGTTTAGTATTGAAGCGCGTTTAGCGAGATACTACCCTTTTGGCGACACCTTAACTCATGCCTTAGGCTATGTTGCAAAGCTCAATAGAAAAGAGTTAAACAAGCTTGAACAACAAGGTGAAGCCACCAACTACAGAGCTACTCATGATATTGGCAAGCTAGGTATCGAAAAGTATTACGAGCCGTTACTACATGGCCAAGTTGGCTCACAGCGAGTTGAAGTAAATAACCGTGGCCGTATTATTCGCACCTTAAACATGGAACCACCGCAGCCGGGGGATGATTTAGTACTTACTCTCGACATTGGTTTACAACAAATAGCCCAACATGCACTTAAAGATATGCGCGGCGCTATTGTGGTAATGGATGCAAAAGATGGCGGCGTTCTAGCGCTTTATTCAAACCCAAGTTATGACCCAAATTTATTTGTGCACGGTATTAGCAGCAAAGACTACAAAGCCCTACTTAATCCAGATCTCCCGCTTATAAACCGTACCACTCAAGGACGCTATGCACCAGCATCGACTATTAAGCCGCACATGGCTATTTTGGCATTAGAAGAAAATATAGTGCAAGAAACCACCACCATGTGGGATCCCGGTTTTTTTCAAATACCAAACGTAAAGCATAAATGGCGCGATTGGCGACGTTGGGGCCATGGCCATGTTGATGTTTACAAAGCCATAGAAGAGTCATGCGATACTTATTTTTATGATGCAGCGTACCGTATGGGGATCACTAAAATAAGTAACTTTATGGCGCGTTTTGGCTTTGGTGAACTTTCAGGTATTGATATACATGAAGAAGCAACCGCTATTTTACCCTCAAAAGAGTGGAAAGAAGATCGTTTTAAAGAGTCATGGTGGCGTGGCGATACTATTTCTGTCGGGATTGGCCAAGGTTATTGGACTGCCACCCCGATTCAAATAGCTAATGCCACTAATATTTTAGTTAACAGAGGGATAAATCACCCTCCTCATTTAGTGCAAGTAGCTAAAAAAGAAGACCAAATTACCCAGCTCAATAATGAAGAAAAGCCACCTGTTGTTCTTAATAACGAGGATAACTGGCGAATTGCTATTGATGCCATGCATAACACGGTTAAAAAGACTACCGGTACAGCACATCGCGCGTTTAAAGGGGCTACGTACGACCCAGCAGGTAAAACCGGTACCGCCCAAGTGGTCAGTATTGCTCAAGGCGAGCGCTATGACGCCGATGCACTTAAAGAGCGCCAGCGTGATAACGCCATTTACGTCGGTTTTGCCCCATACGATAACCCTCAAATCGTTGTCTCTA
Source organism: Pseudoalteromonas sp. 3J6 (assembly GCF_903995135.1). Taxonomy (GTDB): domain Bacteria; phylum Pseudomonadota; class Gammaproteobacteria; order Enterobacterales; family Alteromonadaceae; genus Pseudoalteromonas. Next base: position 3,284,734 of record NZ_LR877185.1, read on the forward strand.
TTGTGGTAGAAAATACTGGGGGCGGCAGCTCAGTAGGTGCCCCAATTGCGCGCCAATTAATGGATTACTATTTTGCTGCTAACCCCATTCAATCATCAGGGAGTAAAGTTCCATGACGGCTTTACATGATAAGCGTTCTATTTGGCTGCGCTTGCATATTGATTTGCCGCTTTTTATTGCTTTATTACTAATGATGGCAGGCAGCATCACAATTGTTTACAGTGCCTCTGGCCAAGACTCTGCAATGATGATGCGCCACGGTACCCGTATGGCTGGTGCTATTATTGGTATGTTTGTGTTAGCACAAATCCCTCCAGCAACTTTAAAACGCTTAGTCATCCCTATGTATTGCTTAGGACTACTCATGCTGGTTGGAGTACTCCTATTTGGTGTGAGCTCCAAAGGTGCGCAACGCTGGTTAGATTTAGGCATCACCCGCTTTCAACCCTCAGAGCTGATGAAATTAGCGGTTCCTATGATGGTGGCTTGGTATATTGGCCGTAATCATTTACCCCCTCGAGCGCTGCATTTAGTGATTGGTTTTGCCATTGTTATGCTACCTACTCTACTTATAAAAGAACAGCCTGATTTGGGCACCTCAATTTTGATTGCCAGTTCAGGTGTATTTGTGTTGTTTTTATCTGGCTTGAGTTGGCGTTTAATTGGCTTCTTAAGCTCTGTTGTTGCCTTAGCGGCATGGCCTTTTTGGCACTATGGTATGCACGATTATCAAAAGCAAAGAGTACTGACCTTTTTAGATCCAGAGAGCGATCCGCTTGGTTCTGGCTATCATATAATCCAATCAAAAATAGCGATTGGTTCAGGCGGTATAGAAGGCAAAGGCTGGTTGCAAGGCACACAATCACAACTAGAATTTTTACCTGAAAGACATACTGATTTTATTTTTTCAGTACTGAGTGAGGAATTTGGCCTGTTCGGTGTGTGTGTTTTACTGAGCCTATACCTATTCATTATTGGTCGCGGACTTTATATTGCCGTTAATGCCCAAGATGCCTTTGGCAAGTTACTCGCGGGCTCACTCATTCTGACATTTTTCGTTTATATTTTTGTAAACATTGGTATGGTCTCGGGTTTATTACCTGTTGTAGGTGTTCCCTTACCATTAATTAGTTATGGCGGCACCTCAATGGTGACCTTGATGGCTGCATTTGGCATTATTATGTCGATTGCCACAGATAAAAGGATGCTCTTAAAATAATGCGCCTTTATAAACAACTTATAATTATTACACTCGTTAGCCTCTTTTTAAGTGCATGTAGCAGTTCAAATAGCCGTTACAGCATGCGCCATGATGCAGCGCCTCTTCGAGCACCAACTGAATTAGAAATGCAAGATGCTATTGTCACTAAAGTTATAAAAAGCGCGAGCACCACACGCCCTTACGAAGTATTAGGCAAAAGTTATACCCCTATGCTCGATGAAACGGGTTATTCAGAAACGGGAATTGCTTCATGGTATGGCCGAAAGTTTCATGGTTATCATACCTCTAACGGCGAAGTTTACGATATGTTTGCTATGACGGCAGCCCATAAAACCTTACCATTACCGAGTTTTGTGCGCGTAACAAATACAGCCAATGGCCAATCTGTTATAGTACGGGTTAATGATCGTGGGCCCTTTCATGATGATAGAATCATTGATCTTTCCTATGCTGCTGCCTATAAACTTGGCTACCATAAATACGGTACAGCAAAGGTTAAGCTTGAAGCGATTACCCTCGCAGATACCCGTGCACGAAAAACCTATGTTCAAGTAGCAGCCGGCAGTACCTTAGCCAACATAGAAGCATTGGCACACACACTACGAGAGCAGTATAAATTACCAACAAATATCGTCGAAAAAGACGCTATTTATAGATTGCACTTAGGGCCGATAAAAGATGCCCAACACGCGCAACAAGTATTAGAAACATTAAAACAAAATCAATTTCAGAACGCGTTCTTGCTTTACACTCAGTAAGCCCTTTAGAATAGGGAGAATGCATATTTTTAACTTTAACCATTAATGAGTATGATGAAATCTATTAAACATAAAATTCTTACTGGTGTTTGCGGCTTAGTCTGTTCTGCCGCCGTCTTTTCAGCCACTGCACAAATTATTCCAGCCCCTCCTCAAGTTAATGCTAAAGGTTACTTTTTGGTGGACTTCACCACAGGTAAAGTGATTGTAGAAGGTGAAGCTGATACAAAACTTGCTCCTGCTAGCTTAACTAAAATGATGACTAGTTATGTAATTGGTACAGAAATAAATGCGGGTAATATCGCACCCACCGATATGGTAACTATCAGTGAAAAAGCGTGGGCAAAAAACTTTCCTGAATCATCTAAAATGTTCATTGAAGTGGGTAAGCAAGTAAGTGTAGATGAACTTAATCACGGTATTATTGTGCAATCAGGTAATGATGCCTGTGTTGCCATGGCTGAGCATATTGCAGGCAGCGAAAGTGCCTTTGCAGATTTAATGAATGCCCATGCTGAAAAGATAGGCATGACAAATACTCACTTTATTAATAGTCACGGTCTTGATACAGACGAGCACTACACAACGCCACGCGATATGGCCACACTTGGTGCAGCCTTAATCAGAGACGTGCCGGACGAATATGCACTATATAAAGAAAAGTCATTTACATACAATGGTATAAAGCAATATAACCGTAACTCGTTGTTATGGGATGAAAGCTTAGATGTAGATGGTATTAAAACAGGCCATACATCTGATGCGGGTTACAGCTTAGTAACCTCGGCAACGAAAAACGACATGCGTTTAATTGCGGTAGTTATGGGTACTTCAAGTGAGCGTGCGCGTAAAGTTGAAAGTAAAAAACTGCTTAACTACGGTTTCCGCTTTTTTGAAACAATTACGCCTTACAAAGCTGGCGATAGTTTTGCAGAGCAACGCATCTGGATGGGTAATAAAGAGAATGTCTCTTTAGGTATTTTAGAAGACACCCCTATTACAATCCCTCGTGGCCAACATAAAAACCTGAAAGCAAACTTTGAGCTTGACGATACGCTTGAAGCACCTTTAGCTAAAGGCACTAAAGTAGGCACGCTGTTTTTACAACTTGAAGGCGAAGATATTGCACAATATCCGCTAGTTACACTTGAAGAAATACAAGAAGGTAGCTTCTTCAGCAAAATATATGACTACTTACGCTTACAAATAATGTAAGCACGAGTAAAGTAATATGAACGCCTCTTCTGTGAGGCGTTTTTTTTTGCTTGAAAAGTGCTAGAATGCGCCCCATATATACCAATCGTATTGAATGACTGTCGTTGGCTTAGGTCAAAAGTAACATCATTTCAAGATTGTCATTAGCCTGTCAGTTTTAAGCTTAACGTATTCGTTGAGCCAACACTTTTGTTTGAGGAGTTCCCGTCGTGGTTGAACCTGTTAAAAACACTAAATTTGATGAGTACCTAGAGTACCCTTGCCCGTTTACATTTAAAATTATGGGTTTAGCAAACGTAAACTTAACTGATCAAATTTTAGAAAAGTTACAACCTATCGCCCCGGGTGATTATGCGCCAAAAGTAAAACCGAGCAGTAAAGGTAACTATGAGTCAGTCACTTTAGTAGCCACAGTAACAAGCGGCAAACACATTGAAGAAATTTACAACGTGATCAGCAATATCGATGACGTGCGCCATATGCTTTAAGCTATAGTTGAGATTTGCTGTGAACGAAAACACCCTAATCGTACGCCAACTAGGTCGTCAGCGTTACATGCCGATTTGGCAAAAAATGCAAGACTTTACCGACACCCGTGATGAAAATACGCCAGATGAAATTTGGTTAGTAGAGCATGAAAGTGTATTTACCCAAGGCCAAGCCGGTAAAGATGAGCACTTACTCGCCCCAGGTGACATTGAAGTGATTAAAGTTGACCGCGGTGGGCAGGTGACTTACCACGGCCCTGGTCAGCAAATGATGTATGTATTATTTAATTTACGTCGTTTAAAAATTGGGGTGCGAGAGCTAGTTACTTGGCTTGAAGAGTGCATCATTGAGTCCCTTGCAGAGTTCGCCATAGATGCATACGCGAAAGCGGATGCTCCTGGTGTTTACGTTAACGACAGTAAAATTGCTTCTTTAGGTTTACGAGTTCGTCGTGGCTGCTCATTTCATGGCTTGGCATTAAATGTTAATATGGATCTAAGTCCATTTTTACGCATCAACCCATGTGGTTATGCGGGCATGAATATGGTGCAAACTAAAGAACTAAATGGCCCTCAAAACCTTGAAGCTGCAGGTGAAGGGCTGGTAAAACACATGATCAAGAAGCTTAATGCAACACAGGTTAAGCATACTGAAGGGTTTGAAAACGAATGAATAAACCAGTCAAAATGGAACCAGGTGTAAAACTACGCGACGCAGAAAAAATGGCGTTGATCCCCGTTAAAGTTTTACCAACAGAAAAAACCGAAATGCTCCGTAAGCCAGAGTGGCTTAAAATTCGCTTACCTAAGTCAACCGAGCGAATTGACGGCATAAAACAAGCAATGCGTAAGCATGGCCTTCACTCTGTATGTGAAGAAGCTTCGTGTCCTAACTTATCAGAGTGTTTTAACCACGGTACAGCGACCTTTATGATTTTAGGGGCTATTTGTACACGTCGTTGTCCATTTTGTGACGTTGCACATGGTCGCCCATTAAAACCTGATGCCGCTGAGCCTGAAAAGCTGGCACTGACCATTAAAGACATGAAGTTAAGCTATGTGGTTATTACTTCTGTAGACCGTGATGATTTACGTGACGGTGGTGCTCAGCACTTTGCCGATTGTATCCGCGAAATTCGTAAGCATAACCCAGAAATTACCATTGAGATTTTAGTGCCCGATTTTCGTGGCCGTATGGACAGAGCGTTAGAAATTTTAATTGAAACGCCGCCAGATGTATTTAATCACAACCTAGAAACGGCGCCACGTTTATACAAACTTGCGCGCCCAGGTGCTGACTATAAATGGTCTCTTGAATTATTACGTCGCTTTAAAGAAGCCCATCCTGAGGTTAAAACAAAATCAGGCTTAATGGTTGGCCTTGGTGAAGAAATTAGCGAAATCGAGGAAGTACTTCGCGATTTACGTGCTCATAACGTTGATATGCTTACTGTAGGGCAATACCTACAACCGTCTAAGCATCACTTACCCGTTAAGCGTTACGTGCCACCAGCTGAATTTGACGCATTAAAAGAATATGCTGATGAAATTGGCTTTACACACGCCGCTTCAGGCCCGTTTGTACGTTCAAGCTATCATGCAGATCAACAAGCAGCGGGTAAAGAAGTAAAGTAATCTCTCGCAATGTATAAAAAACCGCCATTAGGCGGTTTTTTGTTTTTTAATAGTTATTTTTACTGTTTATAAAATAACGTTAGGTTAAAGCAAGGTTACTTGAGATAATTATGCTTGAACCCATTATTTAGGTTATATATGAAATTATTAGTTCGTAACTTATCACGTGCCACTACTGAGCATGAACTTCGTACGTTATTTACGGCTCACGGTAAAGTGACCACCTGTAACTTGGTACTCGATAAAGAAACAGGCCAATCTAAAGGCTTTGCATTTGTAGAAATGCCTAATGACATTGAAGTTAAAGGCGCAATTAAAGCGCTTAATCAAACCACAGTAGACAAAAGCAAAATCCGTGTAAAACTAGCGGATACTTAATAAGTAAAAAATTGAGATGTTGGAAGTTAACACATACTTTCAATGTTTAACCTCAATTTATATTGCTCAAAGTTTTAGTTATAACGCTTTGAGCAATATAATTAATTGGGTTTATACCTGAGTCAAAATCTCCTTTAAGACCTGCTGCTTACTTACTATATCCTTGTATAAGGCAAATTGGTTTTTTGCGCGATCTAAGTTGTGTCTCTTATGCTTAACGCTAAAGTAATTATCACCATCTATATAATCAGTTAAAAAGCGTAAGCCAATCATAAAGGGCATTACTTTAGCACCTAACCAAAAGCTTTGTTTCTCGGCGGGCGTTAATACCCCCTTTAGTGGCTCAACATAGCCTTTCACAATCGCTGCAAAAATATCTTCACGAACACCTACCTTTTCAAGCGCCGTTGAATCTTCTTGCTCTGCAGAGCAAAATGTTCTGACCATATCACCAAAATCATTAAGCCAATAACCAGGCATACAGGTATCTAAATCTATCACCGCTTTTGCATTATTAGAGTCTAAGCAAAATAGCATGTTGTTTATTTTAGTATCGTTATGGCACACACGAATAGGCACTTTTCCCTCAAGGGCATTAAGCTCATCGATAAGTGAAAGCTGCGACAGGCAAAAATCAACCTCTTCCTGACAATGAGCCAAACGTTTATGAGGATCGGTGCTAACCACTTGCTTGAAGACTTCTGCACGCATGGCCAAGTTATGAAAATTAGGAATAACCGCATGTAAATTGTTCGCGTCAAAGTCTTGTAGCGCTTGCGCAAATTGGCCAAATGCATTGGCCGCTGTTTGTGCCTGGCTAGCAGTATTAACCACATCTTCACTATAACTGCCACCAATAAACTCAAGTGCTCGCCAAGTATCATCATCATTATTAACTAAATAGTCATTCTGAGTCGTCGCTACATGGCGTACTATTGCTAGATTGAATTCACCTGCTTGTTGTTTTTTACTTAAGTGTTGCTCTATTAATCGCGCATTATCAACAAGTAACTGTGGTTTTGGAAACACCACCGTATTGAGCTTTTGTACAACCAGTGACCGCTTCGAAGTACTTAATAACATAGTAGTATTTATATGCCCACTGCCTATGGGTTTTATGCTCGCATGCTTCTCGTCAAGGCCAAAACTCTCAGATAAATAAACTTCTATAGGAACTGTATTCATTTTCTACTTCACTCTTTTCGCCCAAGGCGACAATAATTTAATAGCTACGCTTGACGTAATGCGCACAAAGTAGCCGCAATGCTTGTCAGTTCTGATTTATAGGTAACACCAAACCAAGGCTCTTTTGCAGTGTATACAAATACAGGCTGTGCTTTTACATTAATGGCTTTCTGGATTTGATCAGGTAAGTAGTACTCTTGCTGAGTATTCACGTTATATTGCTGTAAAAACGTTTCAAAGCCTTGTTGCAAATAGTCAAAAAAGCAGGGGGTGATCCCCCAAAAACTCATCGAGCCTAGGGAGTTTGGGCTAATTTTCTCACGTAAACCCTGTGGGTTGTCGCCAAAAATATGCTCAGACTGTTGTTGAATATTCAAATACTCGGTTACGGCAACAAGCTTTCCATCCGCAATATTACATACCCCACGATTAACACCACCGTGCTCAGAAAGAGTATCAATAATCGGATACCCTACCATTGCCCATTCAGCGCTTCTTTTAAAGTGCTCACTCAGTAATACAAACGAAGATTTGCCATAATAGTCATCGGCAGTGATCACAATAGCGGGGTTATTAATGTGGGCTTTGGCACACAACAGAGCATGACCTGTGCCCCAAGGCTTTACTCGCTGGCAAAGTGTTGCTTTAAACTGCTCGGGCACCTGTTCAATGTGTTGCTCCACCAGCACCACATCAAGATCACTAGGCAAGCGCGGCAAAATAGTACGCTCTATTTCACTGCGTACCGCTTGGTTTATGATCAGCACCACCTGCGTCACCCCTGCGCGATACGCATCAATAATACTCAGTTCCATAATAGTGCAATTTAGCCCTGGAATCTCTGCAATTTGTTTATTGCCACCAAAGCGACTACCTAAGCCACCTGCAAGCACAATTAAACTCAGTTTATGTTTTTTCATTTAGAGTCTGCGCATTTAAGAGGGTAATTTACCAAGCCAAGTTTGTAACCACGGTTCGGTGACAGGCCAAGGCTCAAAGTCTTCACAGGCATCAATTTCTAATCGATTACCCACAGGTTTAGCTTGTAAGTCACGTAATAGTTCATCAAAGCTACGCCCTGCTGCGCAAAACGTATCACCATAACTTCTATCACCCATAGCCACAATGCCAAATGGCTTATTAGTTAACATTGGAAAGGTGTTGTTAAGCTGATTATAAAGCTCTGCCAAGTTAGCGGGTATATCGCCTTGTCCTGTTGTTGAAGTAACTATTAAAATATGCGACGCATTTTTTAGATCTTCTAAACTTGGCTCTACAAATACGCTTACCTGATGGCCGGCTTGCTCAATGGTATCACTTATTTGCTCACTTAAGCGTTCAGCACCACCATACACGCTGCCTACAAAAATACTAATATGTGCCATTAATAATCCTTTTCTTCGCTTGGCCACCCTAACTGGTTGCAAATACTCAACATTGCATCACCTAGTGGCGCTTTAATTATTATCGATTCATTACTGTAAGGATGTACAAAACGCAGTTCTGTGGCAAATAACATTAATCGCCTAAGAGAAAAGTGTTCTCTAAAAAACTGATTGTGCTGGTTATCACCATGGTTAACGTCGCCAATTATTGGCAACGACAAATGTTTTAAATGGCGACGAATTTGATGTTTACGCCCTGTTTTAGGAAAACACTCTACCAAAGAATACCTAACCGTTGGGTATTTTCCTATGGGAATAGGCAACGCAGCTTGGTGCAAACAGTTAAACTGAGTTTGTGCTTCTTGAGCATCTTTATTCTGATCGGCAAATTTATCAGCAATTTTGTCTAGCTCTTCTTTTAACGGTTTATCTAAAAAAATAGATTCAGGCGCAAATCCGCGGACTAGAGCTAAATAACGCTTTGAGATCGTACCCTCAATAAACAGCTGATTCATATCACGCGCGGCTTCTGAGCTTAGAGCAAACAGCAACACACCCGATGTCGGCCTATCAAGACGGTGCACAGGAAAAACATGCTGACCGAGTTGATCGCGTAGCATTTGCATTGCAAATTGAGTTTCATGCTTATCTAAAAAGGAGCGATGAACAAGTAAGCCTGATGGTTTATCAATCGCTACATAGTTCTCATCTTGATAGAGAATGTTCAGTTCGCCGTATTCAACTGGCGCTGGACGTTCAGTCATCTGACTCTCCAAGCAATGAATCTAATTGCGTCAGCAAAGAAATAATCTCTTCGCTTCCGGATTTACCAATGAGTGTCATTTGCGCCATAGGAGCAATTGCAAAATTACGCGGTAACGGTTGTTTCATTGTAATAATCTGTTGAATTTTTTCTATAAATACAAACTGTAACCACTGTTCAAATGCAAGCGTATCATGGCAAAAAGGGACGCTTGAATGCAACAATGCAGGGTCAATCGGCTCATTCTGCCAAAGCTGATACTTTTTAAGTAGCGCAGTTAATTGTGTTAAATAGAGTTGGGTTTGCTCAGTCATAATCACCCTTTACTTTGTATATTGCACAATTATACCCTGTTCCCTCAACAGTCGCTATGGCGTATAATTAGCGTAATTTTGTAGTAAAAACAGTTGGAAATTCATGAGTGAACATATAGCCACATTAGGCCAGCTTTTAGACGGTGCAGGAACTCAATGGCGTGCTTTTGATATTGGCAGGCATATTACCAAGCTTGATAAACAACAATTTTTAGCTGTTGAACAAGCACAAGTTCCTTACCCTTACCCATTAGCAGGCCATGCATGGCTAGCGATTCAATTTTGGGACAGTAAAGCTAGCAAAGAACCCTATGTGTGGTTTTTAAAATTCCCACTTGATGAACAAAGTAAACTCGTTAGTGCCAGCCGCGACCACTTTGCAGACATGGTAATTCAAGCACTAGGAACAGAAATTACCGGCGAACAAGCCGATGGCAAACTCGATAACAACCCTTACGTATTTACTCCTAATGCTAATAAATTAGCGGCGTTTAATGCACAAGTTAAAGTGTTATTAAAACAACCAGCCTCACAGTATTATGAGCATGCCCAGCTTTATTTTAGTGGCCAGATTGGTTTTGATAATTGGCAAAGTGTCGCGCTACAAGGCATTGCTGATTTTGCTTATCGCCTCAACAGTGCTGATAACTTAAAACACTTACACGCTGCGTGGCCTAATTTACCTGTTGAAGTATTACAACCATTAAGCGCAATGCTTGAACACATCGAAATACCACCCACGTTAAGTGAGTTAATGTTAAGTTATGGACAAACCGCCCTTAAGAATAATGATGTGGTTACGGCTTCTGCCGCGCTTCGCGCCATATCATCAGGGCAAGCAACAGGGCTTAGCGCACAACTGGTTGACTGCGCTTTAGAATCTACGCTTGGGCAAGACTCAGACATTTTATTAACTATTGCAGGTCGCTGCTTTAAACAATTAGAAGAGCCACAGCGTTTGCATGTATTTATGGATAACTGTGCGCACCATGAGAAAATAGCTGAGTTATTTCCCAGCATTTTTGCAGATTTAGTTGCAATTCCAACTATTCGCCCACATTTATTAGCATTACTACGTAAAGAAAACAGAAGCGAGACTTTAGCTCGCGCAATTGGAAGGTTATTCTCTTAAATGGCTAGTTTATGGACGTTCATACTTATTGGGGCTGTAATTTATTTTTTTTGGCTAAATCGTAAAATAGCCGAAGCAGCAAACGTTCATGCCAAACGCCAAAGTGAGCAATTGCAGGTACAACTAATGAGTGTGGCTTGTAGCAAGCGTCGGTTTGGCATTTTAAAAAGTGGTAAACCGGGCATGAAAAGTGAATTTATTTTTGAATTTTCAAGCGATGGTGAAAATGCTTATCAGGGAGTGTTAATCATGGAAGATGAAAAGCTAAAAAGTGTGGTTGTGCCACCACATAAGATATAATTTTTGTAAAAAAAAACCAAGGCGTAACCTCAGTTACGCCCTAATTGCCAACATCCTGTAAGGTATCCTTTACCTGATCCTTGTTTATCATCCACTGAACGAGCAAACTACCGTGTTAGCTCTCCATTGCATCCTGCAATATCCTCTTGCCGCCTTGGCCGTCCTGCGTAAACTAACGCTCCTGCAATATCCTATCGCATCATCCTTGGTATCCTTTAAATAGCTCCTAGCTATTTTAGTACTTCATGTACTTCCTGTTTCATCCTTGCATCCGTGTTAACTTGTCCTTTGCGCTTCCTGCTAGTCACTACTATGCTGCCTAATTCCATATCCATGGCATTAGCTCAGTCATTGAGCTATGTCGTCTTGACAAAGTAAAGTTTAAACCAAACGGCTGGGTATAATAGTGAGGAAAACTAAAAAATTTAATGTCACAAAATTGAAAAAACAAAAATAGCTATAAATAACAGGAGCTTGATGCTTATAAACGGATAAATAATGGATTTAAACTGACAAAGAGCACACTAATGTAGGATATATCTCACACTGGTGCGCCCGATTTGGAACATAGGCTTACAGATACGCCATTATGAACAACTACCTTTATTGAGCATTAGCAACTTTAAATAGTAATTCACCCTTAACTTGGTTAAATGAAAGTTGTTTAAAGTGCTCAAATCCTTGCGATTTAAAAAATTTCGTATGCTCGTCACGAGTCACAAATACCGCTATACCAGAAGACTCAGGATTATCGTGTATTAAGCCATCTAAACCTTTAAGTAAAGTGCGACCAAACCCTTGCCCGTGAAAGTGTGGATCAACCGCAATAAACGCTAAAAAGTAATAATTCCCTTGCGGCTTTAAGGCGTCACGAATGGTTTTTTCTTTTTCAATTAATTGATTCGTTTGTAAATAACCTGCACTTAGCATCAGTTTTAATCGCCAATGCCAATAACGCTCAGCTTGTAATTGGCTATTTGACTCAAACACACAGGCAACCGCTTTTAATTTATCATTGCGGTAAAGGCCGATTAAAGGCTGCTTCTCTTGCCAAAAGCTACTGAGCTCTTCACGGATAAGTGCACGTAATTTTTTTTCATAATCGAGCGGGTTGTCTTCGTTATACCCCAGCAGTGTTTGTAAAATAGGATCGTTTTGATATGCCTGATATATCAGGCTGGCTGCTGTGCTTATATCCTCTGGTGCAATATGCTGAACACTAAAGGCGTCTGTCGATTCTGCTGTGGCTGTCATTTTATTTCCTTTGTTATTTTACACCCCCATCGTTACGCCAAGTAACGCATAAGGGATTAATTTTGAACTACAACGATGACCAAATGCTTATATAACTATATACCTAAGTGAGACAAATAAGCGAATTTACATTTTAGTTAGTACGCTCATCCACTGCATTGAGTCAGATCATGCTTTAGCGACTTACTATTGAGTAAATAAAGCATAGATTCAGTAAGGGTTAAACTGGCTAGATATACCATTCCCCCCTAGAGTTAATACATATTAATTCATTTAGGAGCATTATTATGGATACAACAAAACATACTATTAATACCTTGTTCGCCCAACTAGGACTGCCGGATTCGGATGCGCAAATAGATGCATTTATTGCCTCGCACTCCATTGCCGATACAACCTTGTTGCAAGATGCTCCCTTTTGGGATGAAGCCCAACAACATTTTATTGCCGAATCGCTAGCGGTTGATGGCGATTGGAGTGAAGTAATTGATGAACTAGACGTACGTCTTCGTCAAAAATAATTAATTTTATGGCGCATTTTAATGTGCCTTAGCCACTTTATTGATACCATACCCGCTCGCAGCGTCAATGTTGCGAGCTTACTTTATAAAAGAGTTATAATTGAATGAATGCTGCTGTATTTGAAGCTATTAAAGTCCTTCTTGATGAAGGCAAAGTTCCCACTGTTGCACTAACTAAAAGTCGTTTAACAACACCGACCCCAATGCCGGTTATTATTGCTGCGGTGAGTCAATATAAGAATAATCCTGATTCAATTTATAATTTAATGAAACCCCCAAAGCAAAGTGCCAGTAATGAAGATCAAAACAACTCTCAATTAGATAGAATTGAGCAAAAGTTAGATCAATTACTTACACTGCTCGCGCCAAAATAATTTGAGACTATAAATGTTTGTTGTTGATTTAACATTTGATTGCTACCAAGACACCACCTTAGAGCAAGCCGAGCAAGCAATAAACCGCTTGGTAAATGCATTACGTTTTAATGGCCAAATCATTGGAGAAGAATTTCCTACGGTGTTAAAAGATGGCTTTTTTATAACACGCGTTATGTGTCCGACCGAGGATGCTATGCATCCTCTTAACAACAGTGAATTTGTAAAACACAGTGTTGAGAAGCTTCATGGTGCTGGCTTGTTAGCACCTAAAGTGAAAATAATTGGTCAAGACATTCATTCAAACGGCGCCGATGGTTGTAAAGAGCCCTCAAGCTATATTTTATATACTACCTATGTGCACACCTGCAGCCCACTGTATTGTGGCGATGACTTTTTACCCGTTCCGCTATTTAATATTCCAGCAATTGCCAATGGCGATTATAAAACCCTGATTAAATGGCAAGAAGATTGGCAAGCATGCGATCAAATTCAAATTAATGGCGCAACTCGCTGTGAATTTCCTGCACTAGAGGAAATAGCCAGCACGCAAAGTGATTTGTATCGCCGAGGTAAAGATATAAGCAAACGCATCAGCTTCTTAACTAAAAAGCCTGTTTACTATTACTTATATCGTGTAGGTGGTGTCGATAAAGCCTCGGAGCTTAAGCGCAAATGCCCAAGTTGCCAAGGTGAATGGAAATTACCTGAGCCATGGTTTGGTTTATTTGATTTTAGGTGTGAGCCGTGTGGTTTAGTGTCTAATATTTCATGGGATTTTCAATAAATCCCATGAAAAACGAGCGAAGTGTTGCACTAAATAAGTAGCGCCGAGCCCATTTAAACTGTTAATGTAGCAATAAACTCGCTGAGGTTATTAGCCAGCACATGATGCGGTTTTTTACCTACATATTCTAAGCACACTTCCCCTGTTTCCACTAATACCGTAACAAGTAAATCATCTTGATCAGTTAAACCAATAAAAACACTTGGCGCTTGCTTTAGCTTTCGCTTCATTAAAACATGACCCGTGATATTTTGTTGCAGTAAGTCAAAGTCATCCTCATTCCACGCTTGTAATAATTCTACTTGATGACCATCAACGCTGGCTAAAATACTGCCAGCAAACATATGGCCATAAAACTGGTTAAGTTCATCAGGAAATTCAAGCTCTAATGCGTTAGCGAGATCTGCCAAAGAACCTGCAGGCTCTCTCACTATCGCTTGCCATTGAATCATACCGTGCTCATCGGCTGTGCCTATTTCACAAGAGCTTGGCCATTGCTCATCGTGGGCGATGAGTGGCTGCTTTTGTGTATTTTTGATGGTTTTTTCACTAAAGCGTTGGTGAAGTTGGGCTAATTGCATTGCAACAGACATACTGTGAAACTCATTTAATTTAGATATAATGTCCCTATTGTAACTATTTAAGAGCAAACATGACAGATTACAGCAATTCTCCCGATCTTAAAGGCAGCGTACTTGGTCAATCTACTGAGTATGTAGATCAATACACGCCCAGCTTGCTTTTTCCTATTGCTCGCAAGCTTAATCGCGACGCGTTGAGTATTGATGAAGCCGCATTACCATTCAAAGGCCAAGATATTTGGACCGGTTACGAACTATCTTGGTTAAATACCAAAGGCAAACCACAAGTTGCGGTGGCGATATTTACTTTCGAATGTCAAAGTAGTCACATTATAGAGTCAAAGTCGTTTAAGCTTTATTTAAACAGTTTTAATCAAAGCCGCTTTGGTAGTGTTGAAATTGTTAAGCAACATTTAATTGACGACTTATCAAATGCGGTAAACAGCCCGGTAAAGGTGACCTTATACAGCGCTGATGATTATAATTGTATTCCTTGCACACCGCTTCCAGGTGAGTGTATTGATGAGTTAGATATTGAAATAGATAACTACCATATTGATGCACATTCTCTAAAATCACAAAGCGATAAAGTGGTTAGCGAAACCTTGCATAGTCACCTGCTTAAATCGAACTGTTTAATTACTTCACAGCCGGATTGGGCCAGCATTATTATTCGTTATACTGGTGAGCAAGTGTGTCGTGAGTCATTATTACGCTATTTAATTTCGTTCAGGACCCATAATGAGTTCCATGAGCAATGTGTGGAGCGTATTTATAGCGACTTAACCACTCAATTGAATATTAAAGAGCTTGAAGTGTATGCGCGCTATACGCGTCGTGGCGGCCTTGATATTAATCCATATCGCTCAACTCATCATAACGATACCCCTTTTGCGGTAAAAATAAACCGTCAATAAGCTAAGCAAAAAAGGAGCCCGAGGCTCCTTTTTTTAATCGTTAAGTTGCTTAGTTGGCACTGGCATTCCACACACATCAATGTAATTATGGCTATACGCAAACCATTCCTCGCTACGACTACGTCGTGCTGAGATTAACTGTTTAAATGCATCTGAGTCTGTTTTCATTACTTTAAATCGGCTGCTATCGCTGCTAACGTCGGCTAATACTTGTAAATCTGTAATGGGGTTAAACTCGCTACCACCTTCAGGTGTGCGCGCTAGCTGATGAAAATGTGCCATACCTGTAAGTACTCGCCCAAATACGGTGATGTTTTTGTCTAAATAACGTGGACCTTGCCCTATGGTGACGAAAAACTCTGTGCTGGCACTATTAATATCGTTGCCGCGCGCCATTGCAAAGACACCATGGCAATGAATTTGCCATGTTTGATCACGTGTTTCATTTTGCGCCACCGCAAAACCATTTAAAAACCCGGTTATTGGTGCATAACCATCCCTACCCATTTCAGTGATCATAAGCGGCTTATTGGTGGTTAAATAAAACTCGGCAGATACTGTGCTATTTTTGGTTTTAGTTAACTTTTTACCCGTGCTATCACCACCTTGAGCAACAAACCCTTCCACAAAACGATAAATATGAGTGCCCTGATAAAAGCCCTGTCGTGCCAATTTTTTAATATTAGCACTGTGTTTTGGCGCAAGCGCTGGATTGAGCTCAATATACGCAGCACCGGTA
Source organism: Pseudoalteromonas sp. 3J6 (assembly GCF_903995135.1). Classification (GTDB taxonomy): domain Bacteria; phylum Pseudomonadota; class Gammaproteobacteria; order Enterobacterales; family Alteromonadaceae; genus Pseudoalteromonas. Next base: position 3,300,682 of record NZ_LR877185.1, read on the forward strand.
GGTAGGGTTAGTTTTAAAATATTCTCAGGATCTACCCATCGCCATTGCTCATCTGTTGTAGATGCAATAATCTCACTACTGGTTAGGCTTTTAACCGGCGATGCTGGCAAAGTGCTTTGCTGGACACATCCGCCGAGCAAAGCCGACGCTATAATAGTGATTACAAATTTTTTCATACCTTTTCCTTTTTATTATTATTATTGGTATTGGTAGATAAAGGTTAATCCCAATTGAATTTATACAGTATGTCGACATTTTGATACAGGCCACTGGTTATTTCTATATATAACTTCGACATTAGCTGATAACGCACTGCCACTTCACTGAGCGACTCAAATACCCCCACGCTATATTTAACCTGCAAACTCGGTGCTAAATAACCTGATATTTCTACCTTTGTTTGCTCGCCACTACCTTTAGAGCTTAAGCTCACATCTGACAAGCCAAACGATTCACCGACTTTAGACACTAAGCTTTCGCTTCGGCTCACTCCTTGAGAAAGTAGTAATTGAGTTAACATTGCATCCGTTGAACTGTCGCCCTCCCCTAATGGTTGACCATTCAGCAAATACGCTAGGGCTTGCGCTTGGTCCATACCCGGCTCTGAAAATACTTTTAAATTTGGCTGCTCAACACTACCAGTTAAAGTAACACCTGCAATAACACCGTCGGCGGTATTATTTGGGTTGCGAATGGCTTTAATATTTAAATGAGGCTTATCTATTGCGCCACTAAAACCAATTTGCCCGGTTCTAATTATTAAGTCTTGACCAAATGCCAAGTAGGTTCCTTCAATTAAATTGAGCTCACCAATGGCAATAATGGGTGAGTCTTGACTCATTTTTATATCCATATCACCCACTACCTTAGACTCAAGTCCAAATGAGGCTACTCTGACATCATTTTTAACCGTTACTTTTAAATCAATATCGTAGTTAAATGGGGCTTTTTTAGTATTTTGCGTAGTTTGATCCAAAATTATTTCATCATCACTAACCTGTACAGCCCCCTCTGGCAGCTCTTCAATTTCTATTCGACCATAAGGCACTACAACATCACCTGCTAGCTTAAGTGCATTGTCAGCTAAACTTATTTTTAACTCTGGTGATACTTTAAACACCACGCCTTGTTGCGCTCTTACAAAAAACTCACTGCCGACTACATTCATATTTACAGCTGGTTGTTCACCTTGCCAATCAACATTCCCCGTTAATTTTACCTGTCCGCCTTGAGGGTCATTTAAATCTCCCTCAATGGTGGCGGTGGACTTATTAAACGCCACATTAATGTTCGAGTTTTTAAGGGCAACAGGCAGTTGTTCACCTTCTAGGTTGATATTCTCTATGTTTAAATTTCCCTCTAACAAAGGATCTTTTAGTGTGCCTGCTAATGCAACTTGCCCACGAATGGCGCCATTAAGCTGCTCGAACGTATTTAAAAATGGCTGTATATCAGACAATAAAATTTTATCAATTTGAATATTACCGTTAAGCGTTTGCTTATTTTGAATATCATCAATATTAACTTTAGTCGTTACTTTACCCAAAACACTCGATTCTATATTAGCTTCTATTTGGCCAACCTTAGCATCAGAAAAAGCGCTTATGTTTAGCGTTTCTATAGGTAGCTTAAATCGATCTTCTTCGTTAATAAGTACCGCGTTAAGCCCTGATGAATTTAAATTAGCGCGTAGAGTTTTAAGTGTGCCTGCTTGCCAATTAGCAGCAAAGTCTCCCGCTATATCACCACGTGTTATTATATTATCTGGTAACCAATGTTTTAGCTCTCGCAATGCAAGATTGGCCAGTTTTACGTTAAGCTGGCCTAATTCGCGGGTTTGATTCAATCTATCAATACATAACTTACTATTACTCGATTGCCAACAATGCGCACTCACATCAAAGTCGCCCGTTTTCGAATCTATAATTACGGCTATATCTTTAGCATTTTCAAAGCTAAGCGTTTTATCACTTACACTAATATTACTGAGTTCACCTTGCCAAATCGCGTTAGCAAGTTTGCCATTTAGTTCAAACGAGGCAGCCCCAGCATCAGCATCAATAGATGCACTCAATTGATGATCGGTTTTATCACCACTGCCGACTATTTCCACTTTATTAATTTGATGATGCATAACACGCGCTGAATCAAGACTAACGCTGATATCTGTTTGCCAATCGGTAGCGGTGTCTAACTGTGCTTTTAACGCCAACTTATTAATATTAATTTCGTCATAAATAAACTGCTCTAGCTTTAACGCTAAATCAACTGCAGGCGTCAACCGCTCGCCTCTTATACTTAAATCGGCTTTACCGTTAGCAATAAACGGAAGCTTTGCCTCATCATTACTTTGCAGCGCAATAGCCCCATTAATCTGCCATTGCTGATCAACTTCGCCGGTTAAGGTTAACCTGTTTGTGCCGCTGCTAAGGTTAAATTTATTTACAGTGGCTTTAAGTTCATCATTTAAGTTAAATTGAGCAGCAAAATTAAGCGGTACATCATTTAGTAACCCGCTTAATTGGGTGTCATCCATACTTAATTTCCAGCTATTTGAACTGGTAACAAATGCCCCTTTAAACTGCCCTGAAATATCACTGGTAAGTGTGTCAGTGAGGTATTGCGCTTTTAAACTCGATAGCGCGCCGCTAAAGTTAGCACTAACCCCATTTTGCCAGTCGATATTCGCTTGGATAGTAGCTTGGCTCTCATTCGCTTTAAGGGCTAAATTTTTTAAGTTTGCTTCGCTCAGTGAGCCATTAATTTGACTGTTAAAATTCACAGTTGGATAAGCACCTAACTGACTATTACCAAATAACGATAACTGATAATCGTTAGCATTGCCTTGCGCGGTTAATTTTACGTCGGTTATCTTTAACTCTTTACTTGCTGTTTCGATAATCCACTGCTCTAAACCGCCATTAACACTAAATGGATAATTTGGTTTTTTAAGATTAGCCGTAGCAGTTAGTTCAAAAGGAAATGATTCACTGCTTTTTATATCTACATTGAGCTTTTCTAAGTCTCCGCCTATTTGCATATTGGCATCATAACCATGCCCTTTTAGACTGATATCGCCATTAATTGGTAAGCGGCCTTTAAGCTTTGCGTTAAGTGCAGTATTAAGCTGCCACTGCTGATAATTTGCAGACAATGAAGCAACGTTAATCTCAGAACCTATTAGCTTCATTTGTAGCGCAATATTATTTACCACATTTTGCTGTGCATTCTGCTCCACTGTGAACTGCGCAATATTAAACTGTTCTAGGTAAATATTGAGTGGCGACATAAATGCGATATTAGGTAATGCTGGTAACTCAGTAATTGGGGTAGAACTGGCTGTATTTTCTCCAGGCTGCTCTTTTAACGCGATTAAAACACTCGGAATATTCACGTTTTTAATTTGAATATCAGCACCTTGTGCCTTTGCAGCAATCTCCATATTATTAACAACTACGTTTGCACTTGTGTGATTTAACACAAACTCACTGACCGCTAAACGCTTAAGTGCAATATTAAATGGCAAACTGATTTGTTCCAACGGTTCGTTAGATGTATCAGGAGAATTAGATGACGATGCTGGTAAGTTTAGTTTTATAGACCGGGCACTTAAGTTATCAATACACATACCATCACAGTGCCACCAAAATAAATCTAGTTTAAGCTGCTGAGCATCAAGTAATAAACCGTAACGCTCAAAGCGAAAATTAAACGCATCATTATATAAAAAACGCCCGTTTTTTATTTCAATTTTTAAGCCGTCAACTAACTTATTGGCGCTATAAGCAATTAGCTGGTTACCAGGAGCTGTAAAAACAACACAAAACAATGTAACTAATACAGCAACAACTAAGGTGCTAAGTGCTGCAGTGACTTTTTTAAATACAGGCATTAAATTTCCGGCCCTATGGTAATACTTAAACGAGTGCTTTTGCTTTCTTTAGTGAGCCCCCACGCATGATCTATTCTTATTGGCCCTATAGGCGTTAAATAACGAAAACCAAACCCTGCACCAACTTCAAATTGCTCAGAAAAATCATTGGTTGCCGTCCCCCCATCAACAAACAAGGCTGCTCGCCAGTTTTTGGCAAATTGATAATTATATTCAGCTGTCGTCGCGATCAAATATTTACCACCGATGCGATCGCCATTATCATTTTCTGGTGAGATTGATTGATAAGCAAAGCCACGCACACTTTGATCGCCACCAGCATAAAATCTTAATGAATATGGAACATTATTAATGTCGTCAACTAACATGGCTCCTACGTTTGCTTTTAAAAACACAAGGTGTTTATTAAGGTAAGTTCGCAGCCATGCATGCTGTAATTGCACCCTAACAATATTGGTACTAGAGAGCACACTATCGAGGCCAAACTCTGCCGAAATAGACCATTGCTCTCCCGAATAAGGGGTGGTGCCCCCTTTCGATTGCTTTCGGGCGTAACTGACACCTGGTAATAACATTTCTGTAGTGCGCTCTACCCCGTCGCCAAACCGATAGGTTTCTTGCTCACGTCTGATAAATGCAGTTCTAATCCATTTTTGTTCGGTAAGCCATTGCCTTTGTAGTTGTGCGGTTAAAATTTCACTGTAAATATCGTCGGCTAATTCATCCTCAAGTTTATAACCTGCTGATAAACGCCATAAATCATCATTAGGATTATTAACAGGGATAGTATAAGCCATAGAAATATCTTGTTGTTTTTTTGCAATATTTAGATTGCTTTCTAGGTAGTGTCCCTGCTCCGTGATCCATGGTTTACTCCATTTAAACCGTACCTTTGGGCCCAGCTCGGTATTGAACCCGCCTCCAATTTCGTAGCTATTCGCGGGCTTATGTAATACGTCGACTTTTATAGGTACTTGGCTATTTTTTCTAGCTGAAATATCAGCGTAAACACGCACGCTAGTAAAATAAGGAGTACTCGATAAATCTAGGTTATAGTCAGCAATCTTAGATGCTTTATAGTGCTCACTTCTTTTAAACGGGGCTAAAGAGAGAATGTATTTTTCTGCGGGGCTTTGATTGGTAATTAACACATCGCCAAAACGATAACGTATACCACTTTCAATGGTGAAGGTAATAATAGCGCTGTGTTTTTTTAGTGACACTTCAAATTTTCGGGCAGGCCATTTGCCGTCAAAGTAACCATGTTCTAACAAAACGGATTCGATTTTTTTATAGGCTGCGCTATACATTCCATGATTTAAAATGTCGCCTTGCTTTAACTTTAAACTTTCAATAACTTGCTGAATTAATGGGTCATGTTTAGCTTCCCCGTTAACGCTAATATTAAGCGTCTCTATACGGGTTGCAGAGCCGCGCTCAATAGTCGCAACGAGTTCGCGCTCATCTTTATTAAATTCAATAGTCACATTTGGACTGTAATACCCTAATGCCTTTAAGCTATCCTTAACTTGCGTTTTAGCGTATCGACGCAGTGAGCGTGTTGATTTTTCACCCACTAAGGGTTTTAAATAAAGAGCAACGTTGTTTTCTAACTCTCCACTAATTCCTTTTATTTCATAATCTTCAATTGTATTGTCAGCTGCAATAGTGAAAAAGCTCACAAATAAGCAAAAACAAATAACGGATTTTAAAAACTGATTGAACAAGTAATCATCCTTACTATGTACCCATAAAAAACAACAAATTAACGACCCAATAATAGCATAGCGATAATGAGCCTAACATTAACTTAATCATTATCAGTGTCTAAAATATTAACTGGCTCTATACGAACCTTTTAAACCGCTTTAAGCTTAACTAAAAATTCTTGCGCTTTAATGATTTATTTTGGTTACAATAGCGCTAATGAGTAAACACTAATTTTATGAGTTTTAAATGCAATTTCCTGATGATGATAATGGCCAGCTTCTTGCTGAAATTTCCGCCGCCGGTGTAGATTTAAGTAAAATGCAACAAATTGATTTTTACATTTTATTTGAACAACAGGCTGATGCCGAAAAATTTGCAACTGAGATTGTAAACGATGCATTAGTGCAAACTGCTGATGTTGAGAAATGTAAAGATACCGGTGTTTGGGAGGTAATAGCCCATGTACAAATGGTTCCAGAGCATGCACTTTTAGGCCAAGCAGAACAATATATTGAAAGTATCGCTAATAGCTTAAATGGTTATGGCGATGGTTGGGGATTAGACGCAGAAGAAGTATAACCCTAATTTCATGATGAATGAGATATCCAGCTTAGCCTATCGGCTTAGCTGGTTTGCTTTTCTAAAGCCGCCTTTATAATCAAAAAGTTTATCTGCTACTTTCCAGCCATACTTTTTACTTTTTCGAGCAATCACAAAATCCGGTGGTATTAAATCAAACTGGGCTTTTATAACTTGCTCTGCACTGATAAATTCAATTGGTGACTGTCCCTGCCCTACACGCTTACCAAATTGCTTATTAAAGTAATACTGTGATCCTTTGTTTGCTAAATCAAAAACTTCATCACAACTGGCTCCGTCTTCATCAAAATAAGTAACTTTTAACAATTGCTCTTTAAGTTTAGTCACACTCAAGCCACTACAACGAAGTACTAATGCATCTTTAAGGTTTAACGCATTACGAAGCTTATCATCAGGATCGGCCATCACAGCACCACAGTCATGGCATTTTCGAGCAGCAATATCATTTTGTGCGCCGCACTGCTCACACTCTTTAAAACGAAAACGATAATCGCATTGCTCGCTTACCCCATTATCGTCTTCTAATAAGCCTTGGCAACGCCTACCAAAGTGCTCGATTACTTTGCCATCAGCCTCTGTTTTACCCCAAAATATATTGGCAAAGCCACACCCAGGACACAGCACTTGCACGGGTTCATTATCGCTATCGCCTTTTTTATCACCAACCTCTGGGTAAAATAAATCAAAGCCATTGCCCGCATAGTCAATTACTAAACAATCATCTTTACCCTCAGCCAACCTTAAACCTCTACCGACAATTTGCTGGTATAAACTTACTGACTCTGTGGGCCGTAAAATAGCAATAAAATCTACATGGGGTGCATCAAAGCCGGTAGTAAGAACCGATATATTCACTAAATACTTTACTTTTTTAGCTTTGAATTGTTTAATTATTTTATCGCGTTCGCTATTGGGAGTATCTCCGGTGATCAGCGCACTTTCATCCTCGGGTAAATAAGTCATTATCTCTTGTGCATGCATAACCGTAGCAGCAAATATCATCACGCCATGGTGGTTCTCACTATATTGAATAACCTGCTGCAGAATTGTTTGAGTTGCACGGGTCGATTTTTTTAACAGCGCATTCATATCCTCATTACTATACTGCCCAAATGCATTGCTAGTTAAAGATGAAAAATCATAATGGCTAATTGCAGCATCAACCTCTTTAGGGGGAGTTAAGTAGTTATGCTTGATCATATAACGCAAAGGTAATTCAAAAATACAGCGTTTGAATGGGCTTTCCTTATTACCACGCACAAAGCCATGGTAATGATGCTGATAAATCCAGCCTAGCCCTAGTCGGTAAGGCGTCGCGGTTAAACCTAATACTTTTAATTCAGAGTTGTGAGATTTAAGTGCATTAATAACTTTTCCGTATTGGCTTTTCTTTTCGCCATTTACTCTGTGACACTCATCAATAATAAGTAATGAGTAGTGCTCATTAAGTTTATTTAGATTGCGCGATAACGACTGCACACTGGCAAAGGTAACTTGGTGAGTTAACGACTTCTCTTTGAGTCCTGCGGAAAATATACTCGCTTGCAAGCCAAAGCTTTTATATTTTTGAGCATTTTGCTCCACTAATTCTTTTACGTGCGCCAATACCAATATTTTTTGTTTAGCAATACGCGCAAGCTCAGCTATCACTAAACTTTTACCCGCCCCCGTAGGCAATACAATAACAGCAGGTTCGTTAGTTTTTCTAAAATGTAAAACGGTACGTTCAACCGCTTCGCTCTGGTAGGGTCTGAGGGTGTAGGTCATAAGTCTAGGATGATCAAAAAAATGGATATTAGCAAAAAATTTGGGAAAAACTAAAAAAAAAGCCACGGTATACCGTGGCTTTTTAATATGTTGTACTTAAATTAGAACTTAGTAGTAAAGTTCAACTGTAAATAACGACCTGTTACATCATAAGCTTCTGATACTGTATTAATACCAGTGCCGCCATTTGATGAACTTTGGTTCGCAACTGGTGGTTGCTTATCGAATAAGTTACGAACAGTTAATGTAACACTTGTGTTATCAGTAAAGTTATAACCTGCTGATACATCATGATAAACAACAGATGGGAAGTTATTATACTTCTCTAACGGTGTAAAATCAGTGTAGTTAAAGTTAGCACCTTCAACACTATCTACTGAGCGATCCCAGTAGCGCATACGCCAAGAAACATTTAAATCTTCCATGCCATAAGTTAGGTTTAGGTTAGCTCTGTTATCTGGTGTAAGTACCTCACCAGCGTATTCAACTGTTTCGCCACTTTCAATACCTGTAGTATCGTATTTGCTTAAGTGATTCCAAATTAAGTTAGCTCCAAAAGCACCATACTCTGTATCTAATTTGTATGCTAATTCAATATCTACGCCTGAAGTTTCGATGTTATTTTCGTTACCAGTACCTGAATTAACTTCTACTAATGCACCGTTCGCATCACGTAATGCGTTACCACCACAAGATGGGTCAAAGTTAGCTGAACTAACATCAAAACAACGATTAAGTACAGTAGTACGACTAGTACTTGATATTGCATCTTCTACTGAAATATCATAATAATCAACAGTTAAAGAAAGCTCTTCTGTCATCTGCCAAACAACACCTACACTGTATGTGTCAGCAGTTTCTTCTTTAACATTCTCGTTACCGCCAATAAAACCACCAGCGCTTTGAGCTTCGATCTGTGTAAGCTCAAATTTTCCATCAGCTGCTACACGCGCGGCAACTTCAGGAATTGACAAACAGTTTTGAGCTGCATTACCTGTGTCAGAAGCAGTAACGCCGCTACACGGATCTGTTACACCAGCAAAAGTCTCACTTCGACCACCGAATAAATCTGCAATATTAGGTGTGCGGATTGCTGTTGCAGCAGAAGCACGGAATTTAAGCGTATCTAATGGAGAGTACTGAATACCAGCATTCCATGTTGTCTGACCGCCAACAATTTCATGGTCTGAATAGCGAGCAGCTAAGTCAACTTCAAGGTTGTCAAGTATTGGTAGAATTGTTTCAGCGTAGTAATCATTTGAGTAGTAACTACCATCTGTTGGTAACGACTTATTAGTACTAGAAGCACCCGTTTGAGCTAAATCACCAGGGTTAAAGAAACCACTTTCAAAACGGTGCTCTGCACCAAATGCAACTCCTACGAAACCACCAGGAAGCTCGATTGGTAATTGACCAACAAGTGATGCTGAAACAATAAATTGTTCAGTTTGACCAGCGATTTTTGCAGGCACTTTAATATAATCAACTGCTTCTTGAGATACTGTACCAGCGCCGAACAAATTAAGCGGTACACAGCCCTGTAAAATAGCAAGGTCGTCAGCACATTGTAGTGTGCCATCTGCATTCTCTACAACGTCAAATGCTTTGGCTGCTCTCTCGATATTAACTTGACCACCGCTGTCTTGACGTTGGTCTGTTTTACCCCAAGAAACATAAGTATTCAAAGACCAGTCATCATTTATAAACCAGTCAAAGCCAGTTGCGATACGGATTGTATCACGCTCTAAATCTGTAGAACGAGGACCAAACTCAACCATACGGCGAACCAGATTAGGGATATTATCATCCATAGTTAAATCAGGGTTAGCAGCCATTAAGTTTTGACGTAACAAATCAGGAATCATTGGGTTACTTAGCTTGATCCCGCCTACACCACCTCGTTCTGGAATAAACACATCATTAGTAGCGAATGGAGTTGGTTCAATTGTTGAACCATAAGTTTTTGAAGAGTTCCAGTTCATTTCAGCAAAAAATTGAACCTCATCATTAATATCTTGCTTGATATTTAGAGCTGCATATTTTCTTTCTAATGGTGTTACAAGCTGGCGAAAAGCTGCACGGTTAAAGGCTTCACCACCTGCAAGTCCTTGATAAGGTGTACCATCACCATTAAAACTACCAATACGTCCTTGAGGAGGGTAAGATGAGAATACTTTGTCTACGTACTCATTACCATTTTCATCAAGTAATATCGCTTCGTCAAACTCTGAAAAAGCACGGTCTGCAGGCTTTAGGCCTTTATCATCATCGTAACCAAAAGATGCTGTTACATTACCTGTGCTCCAGCTGTTACCAGCGGTTAAGCTTAATGAATACTTTTCGCGGTCACCCTCAGATGAAATACCAGTTTGTGCATTAACTTCAACACCTTCAACATTGTTACGGGTAATAATATTAACTACACCAGCAACAGCATCAGTACCATAAACCGCTGAAGATGCGCTTTTAAGGATATCAATGCGCTCAATCATAGATGCTGGAATAGAGTTTAAATCTACTGCGTAACCACTAGAAGGCGAACGGCCAGATACAAATCGACGACCATTAACTAATACAAGTGTTCTTGACTCACCAAGGTTACGAAGCGATGTTGTATTTAGACCAACACCAGAAGTGCTAAATGATGAATTAGATTGGTCTGCACCAGCAATTGTTACTGGAGACTGATTTAAGATATCAGAAACATTGATAGCACCCATTGCTACTATATCTGAACGACCAATTGTAGTAATTGGAACCGTAGTTTCTATATCAGTACGCTTGATACGTGAACCTGTAACCTGAATACGTTCAACTTTTTCAGCGCCTTCTTCTGCAGCAATTGTGCTTGCTGAGAAAGCAGCAGTAGAAGCTGCACCAAAAGCGATCGCTAAACGAACTGCTTTTGAAACTTTGTTATTTAACATTTGATTCTCCCTAGAATACTATTTGTTTTTTTATTTTTGACCACTTTTGTTAATTAAATTGTGATCATGCCCTAGATGATAATACTTTGACCACAACACGGTCAACATTAAATTAACCTTAAAAACACTTTAAGTGACGTCTCGTTATCATTTTTAAGTTTATTTGGTTCGCTTTTTAAGCTTTTTTTTGGATTTGATTTAGAAACAACCTAAAAACAAAAAGATAAATAATTGATTTAAATGGCAATTATTAATTTATGTTAGATTTTTATTTTGTAGTGATTTAAAACAATTCTGTAATCATGATCACAAATGTTAACTTTAAAATTTACAATTTTTATGCGAAATAGGAACTTATAATCGAAAAAACCTACAAAGCACCTATTTTTCTCATAGCTAAGTTAAAATAATGTAGCTTGAGTAGATTCAGTTGATGTGTTTAAAGCGCTTAATATCATTTGCGCTACGGGTTCAAGCTGTCTTTGAATGTATAGGGGGTAATTAAGGATATTTTTACCAGTATAAAGTTCGGCGCCAGTTATTGCGTAAACATATTCGATTACTTGCCCGCGTTTTATTTCAAACTCAGGATGGCTCGCTTTGTGTTTTTTAACTGCTTGAACGTGAGGTGGGATATTTTTAATATAATCGTTAAGGTGCTGCCCTAAACGCTTTCTATATACTAATTTACGGTCAAACTCACCATTATAAAGTTTTTGAGTGTAGCTATTTATAATATCGTGCAGTTGCTGTATTTCGAAGTGACTAGAGAAAAGTGTTTCAAACAACTGTGTTTGAAACTCCTGCGCAAACTCAGTCCAATCACTGCGAACGGTTTCCATACCTTTAAAGACTAACTTTTTTTCATTATTTTTAGTTACTTGCCCCACATAACGTTTTTTAGAACCTGTTTTTTTACCTCGTATAGTTGGCATAAAAAACGGACTGTAATGAGTTTCAAATTCAATTTCCAAATAGCTTTTTAAGTCATAACGCTGCTTTAATTCTACTTGCCACTTTTCGTTGATATGTCGAACAAGTTGGCAGCCAATTTCGTTACATTGCTCAGAGCTTTTATCTTCACTAAGTTTTACAAACGTAGAGTCGGTATCACCATATATTACCTCAAAGCCTTGCACTTCTATCCATTTACGGGTTGTTTGCATTATTTCATGGCCACGTAAAGTGATAGAACTCGATAAGCGCGGGTCGTAAAACCGACAGCCTTTAGAGCCCAGTACACCATATAAACTATTCATAATAATTTTAATCGCTTGCGAGAGCATGGGTTGATTAGTGTCTTTGGCTTCTTGGCGAGTTTGTGTCAGGTGCTCAATTAATTTAGGCAGGTGGTGCTGCGTTCTTGAAAATAATGCCTGATTAAATCCTTCAACTGCTTGCTCTGGTTCATTTAGCCCTACGATTAAGCCTAGCGGGTCAATACAAAACGTACGCATAATTGAAGGGTATAAGCTTTTGAAATCCAATACCAAAACGTTTTTATACAGCCCTGGAGTCGACTCCATCACATAGCCACCTGGGCTCTCAAATGAGAGCCCATGATCGCCTAAATTGGGAGCAACATAACCACTGCGGTGTAATAACGGTAAGTATAAGTTTGTAAATGCGGCAACCGACCCACCCATGCGCTCAAGTTCGAGCCCAGTGATTTGAGTTCTAACTATGGCAAATTCAAATAACTTTAATTTTTCGAAAATTTGATTTACCAAAATACAGTCTTGACGGTTGTAGGCAGCAAGAGCTAGCTTGTCTTCATTAAATTGACGAACAATTTCTGTTAATCGGTTGTCAGTTTTTATTAATTTAGATTCGTTAAGCACCCGCTCTGCAACATTAGCTAACGAAAAGCTGTCAAATCTATAAGTGGCATTCTTCAAGGTATCAATGCCATCAATGACGCACCGCCCTGGGAGCGTTAATCGGGTGTAATGACCCTTATTAATATATAAAGGTTGATTATCTCGGCCAAAGTTTAGAGTAAGCCCTAACGCCTCAGCGCGTTCTTGCAATAAACTAAAATCAAAATCAATAACATTCCAACCAACAATAACATCGGGGTCATTATTTATAATGTACTGCTGCAGCTTGGTGAGTAGGTTAATTTCGTCATAGCACCAGTCTATTTCAAATGTCGAGTCGCTCTGCAGCTGCTGCTCACCTATCATCAATACACAATCTAAACCATTTCCCACCAGTGCAACACTAAATAACACCCCGTCGCCATTGCATTCTATATCCAAAGAAACAGACTTAAGCGTTGGCGTATACTCGGTGTTTGCTTTTAGCTTTGCATCACTAATTTCAATAAAGCCGTTTTGAGCTTTGGCGTTACCGGTTACCCATACACCTCCTTTAATAAAGCGCTCCATTAAAAAGCGATCACTGTGGCGCACATCGGCTTCGTAAATTGGCATTACTTGCTCTAAAAGAGCTCTTGCAGTGTATAGGCTTTTTATATCGTTAAAGTAACAGGCAACACACTCGCTACCACTAAAGTGACAAAGCTCAACATTATTAAACTGGACGTTAACACTCGCCTTAGTCAACAAGGTATTCGCTGCCTGCTGCTGTGCTAATGGGATGAAGAATACCGCTTGCTGGTTTTCAATCGTCACTTTTATCGGGCCCTGATCAGAGCTTAGCCAGTAACACAAAGTAATACCTTGTGCATTTTTAGCCCCGTATTGTTGCCTTGATAAAATAAAGCCCTGATAGATTGCTTGTGTCAATGTTCGATCCCACTTAATATATACACTGTAATTATATACATATTTTAGGTTAATCATCACATGCTATCGAGCTCACTTAAAAAAACAATTAGACAAGTACACCAGCATGTTGCAAATAACCTAACCGATTACCGCCCTCGCAGTAGTCAAAACTATTTAGTTGCTGAAATCGCCAAAACATTAGCCGGTGAATACCATAAAAAACAACGTATTTGTGTTATTGAAGCAGGCACCGGCACCGGTAAGTCATTAGCTTACTGTCTAGGCGCTCTACCATTGGCATTAGCACAAAAAAAGAAACTGGTTATTTCTACGGCTACTGTTGCTTTGCAAGAGCAATTAATCGCTAAAGAACTGCCGTTTTTTAAAAAGCACTCAGGGCTCGATTTTAAATTTGATTTAGTAAAAGGCCGCCAACGTTATATTTGCGCTCACAAACTTCATAATGCGCTGAACAGCGATAGCCAAACTCAAATGGAGTTTATGCCTACCCTTACATCACCACTAAGTGATATGGAAACTAAGTGCTTAAAGCAACTTTACGATGCCTATGTAAACAAAAAATGGCAAGGAGATAGAGACAGCTGGGCTGATACCATTCCTGATAGGGTATGGGGACTAATTGCTTGCGATAAGCATGCTTGCCAACGCCAGATGAAAGCACACCAAACATGTCCTTTTCAACTCGCCCGCCAGCAGTTAATGCAAATGGATGTTTTAGTTATAAACCATTCGTTACTATTAGCCGATTTAGATTTAGGGGGCGGAAAAATTTTACCCGAACCCGACAATACCATTTATGTAATCGATGAAGCGCATCACCTTGCGCATATTACCCGCGATTTTTCATCTGCTGCAGCTACAATAAAAGGCACGATAGATTGGCTCGACAAACTCACTAAATTTAGTGGCAAAATGGCCAAAGTATTAGTGGGGCAAAAAGGTATTGGGCAAAACTTTAAATTATGCGATAGCGTTAACGATGCAAACAAAGATTTAAAAGTAGTCCGCGATATTCTCGACAACGCCGATTTTGAATATTCAAAAGACGATACCTATCGCTTTGAACATGGTGAAATTCCTAAATCGCTACACGCTAAGGCAAAAGACATTAGCGAAGCCACGCTTGATGCATTACGGTGTTTGAATAAAATGCACGACACCCTCACACAAGATGTAAGCGACGGTGATATTAAACCTTATGTTGCCGACCCCATTCTGGCTGAAAGTGGGCAATACATAAATCGCTTAGAACAACTTAATAAATTATGGTTTAGTTACGCTACTAAAGGCGAAGGCACGCCGCATGCGCGTTGGATAAAACGACTTGAATATAAAAGCCATCATGATCACTTGCTTAGCGACTGCCCCATTGAGGTCGGTTACTATTTAAAAGATAAGCTGTGGAGCGAATGTGCTGGAGCCGTGCTATGTTCAGCTACCTTGAGCGCACTAGGCTCATTTGATCACTTTGCTTATGAAAGCGGTCTTGCTAAAGAAGAAGGGGTAAAGTTTATAAAAGTCCCCTCCCCGTTTGACTACCCAAAACAAGCCACTCTGCGTATTCCGACGTCAAGCATAGAGCCAACAGATAAAGAATTTAGCGATCATATTGCTAAAACATTACCCGAATATCTAAACACTAAAAAAGCCAACTTAGTGTTGTTTGCCTCTTACTGGCAAATGGACCATGTAAGTAAGTTTCTTAGAACAAAGGGATTTAACCTATTAGTACAAGGTGAAATGTCACGAGAAGCTTTACTCAAATTACATACTAAAAATATTGATGAAGGCAAAGGCAGTATTTTATTTGGCACCCAAAGCCTTTCTGAAGGACTTGATTTACCTGGTAAATATTTAGAAAACCTAATTATTACAAAAATTCCATTTGCGGTGCCCACATCGCCAATAGAAGAAGCACAAGCGGAGTTTGTGCAAAGTAAAGGCGGTAATCCGTTTTTATCTATAACCGTGCCAGACGCAGCAAAGAAATTGGTACAAAGCTGTGGTAGACTGCTGCGCAAAGAAAGTGATATTGGCACAATAACTATTTTAGATAGACGCTTAATCACCAAACGATATGGCAAAGCCATGCTCGACACCTTACCACCTTTTAAAAGACAAATAGATTACTGATGTTTGAACTTGCACTCGACCCAACAACTTGGGCTATTTTATGTGGCGTTGCACTTTTAGCAGGCTTTATTGATGCTATTGCTGGCGGTGGTGGTTTACTCACTGTACCGGCACTGTTAACGGCGGGATTACCTCCTCATTTAACGCTCGGCACTAATAAATTGGCCGCCAGTTTTGGCTCGTTAACTGCCAGTATTACCTATTATAAAAAACAATTATTTAACCCACGATTTTGGTTTGCTTCTATAATCGCCACCGCCATAGGTGCTTTGTTAGGCACACTCATTGTTGATCATTTAAGCATTGAGTTTTTAAATAAGCTCTTACCCATTATTATTATTTTAGTGGCTTGCTACAGCTTATTTGGTAATTTAAGTACCACACAAAGCGACGACCTACCTGAATTAACCCGCGCAATAAAAATTAAACAGTGGCTACAAGGGTTAAGCCTAGGTTTTTTTGATGGCTTAGCTGGGCCTGGAACGGGAACTTTTTGGACTGCCTCAAACGGTATGCTTTATAAAATGAGTTTGCTACTTAATTGTGGTTTGGCGCGTTCAATGAATTTTGTTTCTAACTTTATCTCGTTGATCACCTTTGTTGCACTTGGCCATGTTAACTTTTTACTGGGAATTACAATGGGCTTCTTTATCATGCTTGGTGCATGGTTTGGCGCACATTCAGCGATTCGTTTTGGCAGTAAATTTATTCGTCCAGTATTTAATGCTATGGTTATACTTTTAGCATTAAAACTAATTTACGAGGCATACTTTTAATATGCAATCTGCTGCTTTAGACAAACTACGCCAACAAGTTGCCACGCTTAAGCAACAAGCAGAGCGATTTGACAAAGCAAAGCTCTTTTCTAAAAACCGGTATATGCAGGCACAGCCGAGCCTATTTGACAGAGCCGTGTTTAGCACCAAAAGTATGAACTTAGCCGACTACGTAGTAGAAATAGAAGATGAAATAGCTAGCCTACCACCTAGCGAACACCGCCATGCTTACACCTATGCACTTGAGCGTATTGCCAGTCAGGTACAAGCGGTATTTAATGTTATTAAATCGACCCCTATTTGGGTGAAAGAAAATAAAAGTCATTATAAGCCTCGTGCTAAACAGCCTGTTTATAAACAAGCGGTGCAAAAAATCATGCAATCATCCCACGAATTATATGATGAACTTAAACAAAACCATGAATTTGAACGTCGCCTAGTACTGATGATTGAAGAGCGTAAATTGCAAATGGAAAAAGCATCGCCTGCGCAAGCACAAAAGCTTAACCAAGAAATTTTAACTACTCATGCACGACTCGGCCGTTGTAGAAAAGCGATTTCTGCCACCGAAGACAAAATTCAACAAGTAGAAAAACAACAGCTACGCTAATGCAGCTTTTTTATCACCCTCTCTACTCTGCTTTAACGCTCCCTGAGCGCCATCGATTTCCAATTAAAAAATATCAACAGCTCAAGCATGAAGTTGAACATTTAGGCTATACGCGGTTTATATCGCCTTCGCCAGCAACTAAAGCGCAGTTAAGCTTATGCCATAGCTCAGATTATATTGCTGACTTTTTAAATGGGTCGCTAACTGACAAAGCGGTTAAAAAAATGGGATTTCCTCACTCTTATAAACTTGTTGAGCGAACTCTTTACTCTGTTGGTGCCAGTATTCAAGCCGCTGAAACAGCACTTGAAAGTGGTTTAGCGGTTAATTTAAGTGGCGGCTATCACCATGCTTACAGCAATTACGGCAGTGGCTTTTGTATTTTTAATGATTTAGCCATTGCGGCAGCGCATCTTATTTCAACAGAGCAAGCCGACACTGTATTAATATTTGATTGTGACGTACACCAAGGTGACGGTACCGCGCAAATAACCCAACAGCACGAGCAGATAATTAGTTGCTCAATTCACTGTGAACAAAACTTTCCTCGGCAAAAACAGCTCTCAAACTATGACTTTGGCTTACCTGCAAACACCACAGATGCAGAGTATTTAACAACACTAGAGCAAGCTCTTGAGTTATGTGTTCGTCTCCACCAGCCCGATATTATTTTATATAATGCGGGCGCCGATATTTATACCAAAGACGAACTCGGCTTATTTGATGTTTCCTTAGCTGGTGTGTATAAACGCGACTTTGCTGTTCTTAACTTTTGTAAGCAGCGAAACATACCACTGACGTGCGCTTTAGGTGGCGGTTATCAACGTAACATCAACAATTTAGTTAGTGTCCATAAGCAACTATTTAAAGCGACTCTCGATTTATAACAATCCTTGGTATAGACTCATTACAGACAATAAAAAAGAGTGACAGGAATATGCGATTAGATGACGACATACACAATTTTTACGAAAAACTCGTTTTAGAAGAAATAGAAAAACGTAAACTTAATGAACGTTACAACGACGATGTAATGGCTGACTTTTGCTGCACCGTTCTCAATCAATTACCACCCCGCTATATTCGTTACGATGTAGATATGGCGTTTTATTTAACTCAAACAGATCGTTTAGATATGCAGCAACGCGTAGAAGTTGCCATTAATTTTGCGATTGATCAAATAGCTAAAAAGAAAGCGCTCCATGAGTAACCCACTAGAAGAAGCTCCTACACACGTGAAACTGGCTGTTGATTTAATTATGATTTTAGAGCAACACGATGTAGAGCCAGAAGAAGTATTAAAAGCGCTCGATATCGTAAAAAGTGACTTTGAAAATAAAGTAACAAAGCGCACTTAGCGCTTTTTACTTCCTAAACGCAAACCCTATTTGTAGATTGTTGTACCAGTAACAATAACTGCGCGGCCGCTTTAGCATCATCTAATGCACGGTGATGGTTAGTTAAATCTAAATTAAAGTGTGCAGATAAATTCCCCAGTGAGTACGACTTTAATCCCTTAAATGCTTTACGTGATTCAACAACGGTACATAGTTTTGGCATTTTAAAGTTGATTCCCAGCCCATCAAGCTCTTTTTTAATAAAGCCATAATCAAAATTAACATTGTGAGCGACAAAAATACTACCCGAAAGCTTATCTAATAAAGTCGAAGCAATGTCGCTAAATATAGGCGCATCACTTACCATGGCGTCGTTGATACCGGTTAGTTTAGTAATAAAACGAGGGATAGGCCGCTCTGGGTTTATCAGCGTAGTCCATGTATCAATAATGTTGCCTTGCTGTATTTTAACAACACCAATTTCGGTAATTCGGTTCCCCCCTTTTAGGCCCCCTGTTGTTTCAATATCTACCACACTATAAATCCGCTTAGGATCTACATACCAGTTTACCGCTGCAATATTTACGATAAAGCCACAGCTTTTTAAATTATCGATACTCACTAGTTGGTTTCTTTTGAGCTTATCGCCAGGCGCTTTAACCTCTTCAAAATGAACGGCGTTATTATCAACAATCATTAAATCGGGATAACCATCTTTTAGCTGTCGGTAGTTCTTTGCCATATTTTTTAAATGCTGAAGTAAAGCCGTTATTGGGCTATTTAATATAAGCATCTCTACTGGCTTTAAAACATCTGGGTGCCACCTAAATAAGCCATTTGGTTGCTCATAATACTTCGCGGCATGGTTACACACTAAACGCAGCAATTTGGGGGTACTATTACACGCAGCCAGCCGCGCTTCTATTTGTGAGGATTGATTTAAGTAAAAGGAGTCTGTTTTTAACGCTTGTGGGAAAATATCAAATTCATTACAAAGCGGCGTCGGGGTTTCAATAAATAGCTCTTGCCAAAAAACCAGCGCAAATAGGCTTTGCCACAAAGTATTTTCAGTATAAAAAACCTGTTTGCCTTGACGAGTGTAGTGATCGCTTACACCTAACTCAACATCGCCGCGGTAAAGTTCATCAACTTCTATAATGCAGCGTGTACTGGCTAACATTTCACTGAGCCGCGAACGGGTTTGCTTGTTAAATTTACGCATTAAAAAGTCATCTGCAAAATACAGTAACTCATCACTAAGCGGGTTTTCTATAATTTGCTCAAGCTGCGTTTTTACCCATTGCTTATTGCCTTGTCGATATTGCTCCCTTATTTGAATCTCGAGGGCTTGTGCATCGTCTTCGCAAGCATTAAGTACATCAAACGCAAGTGTTGGGTTAGTTGTTTTTAGTTGCTTATAAAGTATAACCAGTAACTTGTTTTTTAACTCTTGTGCAATAACCCCCAACGCTACTTCATTTATTAGCTTCTTTGCTAGTACCTCTCTTTCATTGTCATCTTTTGTATTTTTAAGCGTTAGTCGCAAACGGTTTAATGCATAGTTAGACTGCGCTTCCTCTATTGAATCAAAGCGCGACAAGCTTTCACTATGCTCTTGCCTAACAGGTGTTACGCCTAAATCTCGCAGTACAAATCGATTTTGATGATTAATATCGCCTGCACTGAGCCTGCCGATATATAAAAATTCAAAATACTCGTAATACTCTTCTCTATTATTTATCACGTACTGATTATATAAGTGTGCAAGACACTCTGGCTTAGATTCAAAGAATGAACTAGCTATTTCAACTAAGTTACTTTTAGCAGCGCTTTTTTTAAATAATGGTGGTTGTTCTTGCTTTTCTAGCAGCTCTATTAAGGCCGGTTTTGTTAGGTGACTTAGTAGTTGCCTATGATCTTTATTAGAGGGTTCTACAATT
Source organism: Pseudoalteromonas sp. 3J6 (assembly GCF_903995135.1). GTDB lineage: Bacteria > Pseudomonadota > Gammaproteobacteria > Enterobacterales > Alteromonadaceae > Pseudoalteromonas. The sequence goes on from NZ_LR877185.1 coordinate 3,321,127, forward strand.
AACTTTGCCGCTTTTAATTTAAAAAGTGCTTGGTATGGCGAGCTAATTTCTTCGTAGTTTAATGATTGGGTTTGAACTAAATAAGGCTTACGAGAATAAATGCGCGCCAACATACACTGGCTCTGCTCGTCGAGCGTATTTATTTTACTAATAAATGAAATATGCTTTTGCTCGAGTAAATGCATGCATTTCTCGCTCACAAACGTTAATAGCTCTCTAAAATGTGCCAAATAATATTTCGCTGGTAACTCTTTTTTCATAAAACCGCCCACACTGTATATAAAAACAGTATCTAGTATCTCGTTATTTTTATCAACCCAATAAAATTTTTATGCATACGTATTACTATTGAAATATCTTTTTTAGCGTGATCACTCTGTGCTAAGGTTGCCAGCAAATTTAGTGCTACTTTAACTACATTACACATAATAAAAATTAGGATTGAACAACATGACGACACAGCATGCAACTAAAGGTGAGCATAGCGCACAGACTAAGTGCTCGCTTTTATATGTTATTTTTATATCGGCCGTTGCCGCTATTGGTGGCTTTTTATTTGGTTTCGATTCGGGCGTTATAAACGGCACCGTATCGGCATTAGGTAATACATTTAACTCAAGCAGTGTTGCAACTGGTTTTAATGTTGCATCTGTATTATTAGGTTGTGCGCTGGGGGCTTTAGCTGCTGGCCCATTAGCTGACAAATTTGGCCGTCGCGCTATTATGATTGTCACTGCCATTATATTTGCAGTCAGCGCTTTTGGCTCTGGGGTTGCCGATAGTTCTGCTGAGTTTATTTTTTACCGCTTATTTGGCGGATTAGGCATAGGTGCAGCCTCTGTTTTAGCACCTGCTTATATTGCAGAAGTAGCACCAGCAAGTTTACGTGGTCGTTTAGCGACATTACAACAACTCGCTATCGTACTTGGTTTATTTGCAGCCTTTTTAAGTAATTACCTAATTGCTAACGCCGCTGGCGGTGCCGAAGGTATTTTAATGTTAGATTTAGCCGCATGGCGCTGGATGTTTTGGGCTGAACTTGTTCCTGCAGGCTTATTTTTAATTGGCGTACTTTTTATTCCTGAGTCACCGCGTTACCTAGTCGCACAAGGTAAACTTAAACACGCTAAAACTGTATTTAATAAAATCTCAAATGACGATGCTGATACGCAAATCAATGACGTGAAGCAGTCTCTGCAAAGTGATAAAAAACCAAGTATTCGCGACTTATTTATTGATGGCAGTAAAAAAGTACATCCTATTGTTTGGGTGGGTGTAGCTTTATCGGTTTTCCAACAATTTGTTGGTATTAACGTGGTATTTTATTACGGCTCAGAGCTATGGCAAGCCGCTGGTTTTGATGAATCACAATCACTGTTTATTAATGTACTTGCAGGCACCACCAATATTTTATCTACCTTTATAGCTATTGCCTTAGTCGATAAAGTAGGCCGTAAGCCACTATTATTGGTAGGTAGCATAGGTATGTTTATTAGTTTAAGTGCACTTACCTACACCTTTGGAAGTGCAGGCCTTGATGAAGCGGGCAAGTTAGCACTTAGCGAAAATATGGGTACCTTTGCATTAATAATGGCTAATTTATTTGTGGTATTTTTTGGCTTAAGCTGGGGCCCTATTGTATGGGTACTACTTGGTGAAATGTTCAATAACCGTATTCGCGGAGCAGCCCTTGCTGTTGCAGCTAGCGCACAATGGATAGCTAACTTTGCTATTACTATGACCTTCCCGATTATGCTCGGCAGTATTGGTTTAGCAGGTGCTTATGGCTTTTACACTCTTTCGGCATTTATTAGTGTATTTTTTGTGGTTAAATACATCAAAGAAACACGCGGCATGAAATTAGAGTCAATGTAATTATATAGCCTGAGTAGCGCCGACTTTCCATTAGTTTACTCAGGCTAACCCCACCATTCTATTATCTTATTTTTCTGCTCATAAAACTAATTAGATACATTTAACCATTTGGCAAGCGGATACTCTCTGGCACGTTCTAAGCTTTTGCCTGTTGAACTATTATCAACTGAGTATGTTAGCAATCACAGTGTATAAATCATCACTATTAATTGGTTTGGCTATAAAGTCATCCATACCTGCTATTAAGCATCGCTGTTTATCTTCTTCATAGGCATTAGCCGTAATCGCTACTATGGGCACTCGCAAACCTGTTTTAACTTCCATAACTCTAATTGTGCGTGTACATTCATAGCCATCCATATTAGGCATTTGGCAATCCATTAAAATCAAATCAAACGATTGCTCTTTTAATACATCAAGAGCCTTAACACCATCCTCGGCGATAACTATCACCGCTTCAGTCGGCTCCAACATTTTTGAAATAACATGTCGGTTAATCGCATTATCTTCAACTAACAGTATGTGCTTACCCAACAGGTTTGGTTGCATAGCTGTTTTTTTAGGTAACGTTGATGGGGTATCTGCTGATTTTGGTGCACTAATGCTAAATGTAAACGTACTACCTTTACCCTCTTCGCTATGTAACTGAATTTCACCGTCCATCATTTTTATCAGCTTTTGCGAAATAGCCAACCCGAGCCCTGTTCCCCCATATTTACGCGCAACGCCCACATCAGCTTGAGTAAATTCGCTAAATAACAGTGATTGCTGTGCCTTCGCAATACCAATACCACTATCTTCAACGCTAACTTGAAGCTTATTATCGTGATAATCAAACGATAAATTTACAAAGCCTTGCTGCGTAAATTTATACGCATTAGAGAGTAAATTTATGATCACCTGATTTAAGCGTAATTCATCAACACTAATACACTGTGGCAAATTATTAGTGTGAATAACCGTAAATTCTACCTCTTTGGCAGCAACAATCGAGGAAAATAAAGAGCGTATATTTTCGATAAATGGAGTTAGCTGCGTGGGCCTAATATTTAGCTCCATGGCATTTGCTTCAATTTTAGAAAAATCTAAAATATCGTTAAGAATATTAAGCAAGTTTTTGGCACTTTTTTGCTGTGTGATTAACAATTCCTTTTGTTCGGTACTCAAGGACTGATCTCTAAGCAAAACCTCTCCCATACCTAATATGCCATTCATAGGTGTTCTAAGTTCATGACTCATGTTTGCTAAAAATTGTGACTTAGCAATATTTGCTTCATTGGCGAGTTTAACCGCTTGTGTTAATTCAGTTGTTTGCTCTGCGACTTTATTTTCTAATTGCTGATTAAATTGGCTAAGCTGCTTATTGAGTTCTTCATTTTCTATATTAGATGCTTCTAAATTGCGAATTGAATGCTGTAAAGCACTGCCCAACATGTCAAATTGATACTGCAATTGTAGTACTTCATACCAACTAGATTCCGTATTGAATACCTGCTTTTTTGTTTTGCTAAAGTCTTGAATTAAATTAGTCAGCTCTCTAATTGGCTTGGTAAGTAAGTGAGTAAATTTATAAATAAACAACACAACCAATACCATCGAAATTAAGCCTAGTAACATGGTTGGCAACCATGTACCCACGACCACTATGGTTATGTACTTTCGATTATAAAAAGAAATAACCTGCCAACCATTTTTGTCATCAATAAACTGACTTGTGTGATACATTTCATTATCAGCAGAGCGAAATAGTTGGCTGTTAGGTTGACGCTGAGCTTTAAAAGCTTGCAGGTTAAAGTCACTCAGTGCAGTAAACTGATTTAGTGAACTAAATACTACTTTTTTGTTGGCATCTAAAATTACTAACTGCCCTTTATATTCAAATAAGTCCGGAATAAATCGCTCTAGTCGGTCTAGTTGGAGCGAGCCCTCAATAACACCATAAAATTCATCATCTCTATAAATAGGAGCGGAAAGTGCTACGATCGGTTGATTCCCTAATCCCCTTCCTCGAAATACACCACTGCTATAACCGAAAGGGTACTGCTGAGCTTGAGAAAAATAAGAGCGATCATTAACATAACGCTGCTCTTTAGTTAGTCCACTTAGTAGCTCGCTCGGCATGCTGTTTTTAACAAGGCCCTTTGGACTGGCATAAAGGCTAGTTAAAAAACCTGGATATAAAGCCATCAACTGCTCTAACTGAGGCTGAATTTGCCCACCAACGCTAATTGCATTACTGGTCATTACAACCGCGTTTTTATGAAACTGTAAATAATCATTGAGCTGAGTGCTAATTGATTGAGACTGCTCTTTGAGTTGCGTATTCACTTCGTATTCTAAACGCGAATAATGCTGATTAACCAAAGAAACACTGGTGATCAACACCACTAAAATAATGATAACGCTAACAATATAACTTAAAATACGTGCAAGAGGTTGTCCTTGATAGACTCGACTGGCATGAGGAACAAACAGACTGACCAAGTCGACCAGGGCCAATGCAATCATGGCATTTATTAAGTACTTTGAGGCAGCCACAACAAGTGTGAGCCAAGGCAGGCCTATAACAAAGTGACCCAAAAACCACACCAGTGGTAAACCTACTAAAAACCAAAATACAGCGCCTAAGGGAAGTATTGGCTTAGAACGCTTTAAACAAAAGGCATAAAGCCAAAACAGCTCAAGCACATAAACAACACTGTTCCAGCTATGTCCCCAGCGATAAAATAAAAAACCAGTTACAATCGCTAAGCTAAGGAGAGAATAACGTAGCCCTGCAAACACTAGGCTAAGTATTACAAACGTCTGACCAAATAAAAATTCAGAGCTATCAAAAAAATACAGAGGTAAAAGATTAACGCAACCTCCAATAAGCCCAAGTAATATTGCCAGCGCCCATTTATTCCTCTGAGATGTCATATTGACCCTTAATAGCTTTATTGAACACCTGCGGCGTAAAGTATAATCACGAGTTTTAATTATTACTTACCCATTAGCTATTGTCTATAAAGACAAAGAATTAGCTAAGTGCGTAAAAGCCAGAATTAGCGTACGAATAACAAAATAAAATATTAGAAAATAGATAAATGGAATTTTAATACACCCAATGTTGTTTGAAGTGTAAGTTGGCATAGGATTGAAGCTTATAATGGCATAAAGTTACTAAATACAGGCTTTATGTAGCTAACCACTTAATAATACAGCCCAGTTTAGTTGACTGCTCTGTGCCTTGAGCAGACCTTGAAAATCTTTAATGTCCAAAATCAAGATTTGATAATCATATAGAAAGCTTCTCGAGTTTTTCGATACAGTTGTGTTGACCAAAACATAAACTGTATTTCGAGGAGCTTGGTATGAAACTATATGGTGGAATTGACTTGTATTCAAAAAATTTTGTTGTTGCTATCATTAGTGAACAAGGTGAAACACTTACCGTTAAGCGTTTAAATAATGACATGTCTGTCATTTTACCTTTTCTAAGTCCTTATAAAGACAACTTAAAAGAGCTTGTTGTCGAATCAACATTTAATTGGTACTGGTTAGTCGACGCTTTAATGGATACAGAATTTAAAGTCCACTAAAAACTTATTATCAGTACAAAGTTGCTACATGCGACATCTTGGATATAAGCTCAGTAGCAACAAAATAAAACAAATGGCCGCTATCAGAAAAGGCGTTGATACTGAGCAGGTACATGCAGACTTTGCTCAATGAGTACAGCACTGCCAGTCATTTCTAACCTCTCATTAATACGCTGTGCTCAACAGCAAATTAATGTGATAGAAGGCACTATTTTAAAACAAACATCACTCTCCCCTGAGTTTATGACCCTAACCAGTATTGATGGAATTGGGAATACCTTAGCACTGACCATTATGTTAGAGACAGGCACTATTAAACGTTTTAATAGCCCAGGGAATTTCTCATCGTATTGTCGCTGTGTTAAAGGAGCAAGGTACAGTAATGGAAAGAAAAAAGGCGCTACGAATCAGAAGAATGGTAATCGTTATTTAGCGTGAGCTTTTACTGAGGCCGCTAATTTTGCCATTCGGTACAACCCGACAATCAAAAAATATTATCAACGAAAACTGGCTAAAACGAACCAAGTTATCGCAATTAAAACGGTTGCGTATAAGCTCGCAAGAGCCTGTTATCACAGGCTTAAAGATAATGTTCCATTTGATGAACACAAGGCTTTTTCTTAGCGACGAAAAAACAAATTAGGTTAATGTGTTGAGCTAGTAATGGGGTTGGTAAAACCACTAGATTTGATTGAGCCTGCACGTTAACCGCTCATATTTTAAATACTGGATATGCCCAATGTTTGAGCCACCAAGGGCTGGTTATGTTCAAGCATAAACCACAGAATTGTTAAAGCGCAGTTTGTAAACACAGCCAGAAACTGGACTAACATTGGTACTAAACGATGACTGAGGCGAAAGCCAAGGGCATTAATTAATCATCAATAATGCTTAATTAAACTGCCTAAATTCATATCGCGTTTTTTACCTAAGCCATAGTACATATTCACACCAATCGACGTTATTACTAGGTGCGTAGTCATATTTAAATTGAGTTTAAACAATAAAAAACACTTAGTTTTTGAATAAAAGATCAAGGAAACACAGCTGCCTGCTTGACCGGAACTTTCTAATGGGTGACCCCATTCACTTCAAAAATATTAAAGGATGGTTGGTGGCAACTAAATTATGACCTTGAACTAAATTCTTCACCTGAATTTAAGATAGAAAAAATCAGTATCTTTAAAAAAGTTTTATCAACTCATCTAAAAAACGTGGATGCTCCAACAATTGTTTTTAGCTATTCCTTTCTTTTTTATTGGTGGTATACCTTGGTTAGTTTGGGGTGTTTCCGTGCAAATTTGATGCTGTTCGCGTGTTAAATTAGGTTTTGATTAATGGCTTTTATAACGGCCTGAGTGCGGTCTTCTACCTCTAACTTAGCAAGGATTTGTGACACATGATTACGAATAGTCCCCTCAGAGTTATCTAATTTTTTGGCAATCACTTTGTTCGACATGCCTAAAGACAAACACTGCAATACGGTTTGTTCTTTGCCTGTTAAGCAGAGCTGAGGGCTTAACTGCTTTTTGAGTAAAAAATCAGTCACCGCACTTTGCAATACTCGCTCACCTGCAACGACCTGCTTGATAGCGCTAATAAGTTCTTCAAGCTCAATGTTTTTAAGCACATACCCACGAGCACCTAGATTAAGGGCTTTGACTAATACATCACAATCTTCAAATGTGGTAATGATCAGCACAGGGGTTTTATCACCCTTTTCACGCATTTTTTGCAGCACGCCGAGCCCATCTAAATTCGGCATTCTCATATCGAGTAAAGCAATGTCAAAACTATGCTCAGCTAATAGTGCAAGCGCTTGTAAGCCATCTTCAGCTTGGGCTTCTATATTAATGGCGCTATCGAGGTTAAGTAAATTAGCGAGGCCTAAACGAACTAAGGTCTGATCTTCAACTAGTAGACACTTTATCATGGCTTTTTTCTTCTAAATTTAGTGGCAGTGTCATGGTATTGATCAGTGTTTCTTGCTCAAGGTGTTGTGAAAATTCACCGCCAAATTGTGCCATTCGCTCATTTAATCCTGCTAGTCCATTCCCTTGTTTTGGTAAATGGGTCTCTGGCTGATTATGATACGCCTTTGCAATTAACAGCGGCTGTTGGCCAACGTGGGTGACATTTACATGCAAAGTAAAATGGTTTGCTTGGGTATGTTTAAGGGTGTTGCTGATCATCTCTTGGGTAAACCGCAATACACACAGGGTATCGTCTTGAGGAAGCTGCTCTGTCTCCTTACTTAGTTGGAGATCACAGTGTAAATTAGGTGTCAGTTCGCAAATGGCCTCAAGAGCTTGCTTAAGAATCGTTTTGTCATTGCGTTGAGTGGAAACGATTTCGCGCACCTCAGCCAATACTTCTTGGCTAAGTTGGTGGCAAAGAGAGAGGGTTTCAACGGTGGCTTCATTTGCTGCTCTTTTAGCAAAATCTAAATTAATGCTGAGCGCGGTAAGCTTATGGCCGAGTGAGTCATGGAGCTCGCGTGATATATTTTGTCGCTCTTGCGCTGCATGCATCGCCCCCATCATGTGTTGGGTGGCTTTTAACTCTTTGTAGTTTTGGCGGGATTGGTAATGTGTATTTAAACTTTCGACAATACGCCGGCTAACAAACCAATTCATCAAGCAAAAGAAAAACCAAATTGTAAACGTGATCCAAGGAATGCCATTTTCCCAACGCGCATAATGCGTTAAACCATACACCAGCATGGCGGCCACAACGCAAGCCAGTATTTTAGGAAGCGAAAAATGAGGACTAAAAACCGCGGTAAACATCACTAGGTGGATAAAAACTAAGGATGTTGAACTCAGTTGTATCATTGCCAAAATAAGCAGGAAATAGCCAAGTGCTACGCCGTGAACAAATTTGTTAGGCTGTTTTAACACATACAGCAAAATAGCTAAAATGGAACCACTTACTATGATTTGCAAATATAGCGCTAATTCTGAGTTGGCATAATAGGCACACGCCGATGTCACTCCAAGCCACGATGCCAATGTTGAGAAATGCCAATCGGTTGTATGTCGTATAGTTGATTCCATTACTGTGGCCATATTTTTTTAGCAATTATTGCAGAACTCGCGTTGTAAAAACAGTGACATCTGTCATAGCTCGGGCTATGAGCTTTGTGACTAGTGCCATGAAACCTCATTCATTTATGCTTTATTAATAAAAAATAGTTGGGCACATTAATGAATAAAGGCAGTCGATTACATTACATTGATAATTTACGCAGCCTCGCGCTATTGCTCGGCATCGTATTTCATGCCGCTTTAGCCTACAGTCCGTTCTTTGGCAATATTTGGTTTACGGCAGACTCAAGCACACATGGTCTATTTGATTATATTACGCATACGCTGCACTTATTTCGGATGCCGTTATTTTTTATTATTGCGGGGTTTTGCAGTGCACTTTTAATAGATAAATCGAGCAACGCGCGCTTTTTACATCATCGCAGTAAACATATTCTACTGCCTTTTATTGTATTTTTACCTTTAAGTTTTGCCGTTTACTACCATGCATTGAGTTTTGGAGCCGGTATAGCTAATCCAATACCGCCGATTTTTGCTGTGTTTAAAGTTATTAAAGAGCCTGTTGTTAGCACTATGCACTTATGGTTTTTGTGGAACTTATTCCAGTTTTGCTTAATTCACTGGTTGTTGAAAACAACTAACTTATTAGGCAATAAATTCGATGCGCTTAGCGTTCACCCTTTATTTATGTGGGTTGTACTTCCCATCGTGTTAACGTTTTCATTAATGGGGCAATCTATTCCATTTCCTGCTCCTGATAAACTCACGCCACAGTTATGGTCGTATGGTTTTTACGGCAGTTTTTATTGGTTAGGAGTGGGGCTTTATAAAAAACAGCAGCTCATTTGGTCATATCATAAGTACTTATGGCCTCTTATTTTGGGTATTGCAATATCGCTGACTGGTTATTTTTCTTTATTACCAGCCGCGCCAAGCTTAGATGAAGTGATTGCCGCCGCAACTTCGGGGTATTTTGCCGCAGCGGGAGAGCTACATGTATTACATGTTTTATCACAAGGACTGAGTGTTATTTTGTTAACCGCCATAACGTTTTTACTTGGGCATCGTTTTTTAAATCACCAAAGTAAGCTCAGTCGCAGCATCTCAAATGCATCATATTGGATTTATTTAATACATGTGCCAGTGCTGATTTATATTCAGATGCCATTGATTAATACTAATTGGCCAGTTTTAGTAAAGTTTATAGTTAGCGTGGTGGTTACATTGCTTATAGGTCAAATAAGTTATTTATTATTAGTTAAAAATACGTGGCTGGGCGCACTACTTAACGGTAGGCAAACCAAGAGAAAGGTAATACAGTCAGCTTAAATGTCGTTACTTGGTAATGACTTAAAAGCAGCACTACATAAAGGAATACTATTATGCATGCAATAACAATCAAATCGACCATCGCCACGATTCAACAAGGGGCGATTAAAGCCGACGGAAAATTTTGGCTAACCAACACCGATATTCATTTTGCGCCGTTGAATGCACAATTTGGGTTAGGGCCTTATATGTTTGCACGGTGTGAAATTGTAAAAGTGAGTAAGTGCTCTGGTAAAGTTTCGGGTATTTTGCCTTGTACACATGATGCAATTGAAATCGTATTAAAAGATGGTAATAAATATCAATTCATTGTCTCGAATCCAATTGAATGGATTAAATTAATTAACCAATAGTTTAAAGCACAAACGCTGGTAGTCCACAAAAATAACTATTGTTTTAATGTGCCTAATAATACACAATAAAATATATCACTATTTTATTGTGTATATAGTAAGCATATGGATTTTGTAAAAACGCTTTTGATTGACTGCTTCTCGCTCACAAGGGACTGTTAGATAAAATCAAAATTCTCTTTTCAAACTGAGATGTGGGCTACTACAAATATGTTATTAAATTTTTATGTAAGAGAAATTGGTAAAAAACAACCACCAGAAAAGTTGTTAAAGTTTATTGGCATATAGCACCCAGTTTTTTTCAGGCATTAAAAGACCCACATCCATGTGGGTATTGAAATTACTAAAATATAATAGTTGGTTTTTAAAGGTAGTTTTGATTTTCGTTTTATATAACGCGGCCTAAATAATGTTTTCTTTATCTAAATTAACTTAATTAGAAAAAATATTATCGAGATCTTCGTCAATATAAACACCCGTTAATCCATTATCTTCTACAGCAGATTTAAACTTATCTGTACAATACAAACGAGAACCACCCGTAAATTTACTCTTAAAAACAGGCTTATTTTTTACATCATCATTTATTAAAGCAATCTTGATATAATCTAAAGGATAACCATCTAAATATTCGCGTTCACATTTTGCTTCATCTTCTAGTCCAAATGTACGCAAGTTAAAGATTACAATAGGTTCACCATCAGCTTTTGTTTCAATAAACTCACCTAAAGGCGCTAATAAATCTTTTAAAGCTTCATAAGCATTCATCCGAAGAGCGATAAACCCATCCATGATACTTATATCGTAGTTATCTTTTAGATAACCAGGTAAAAAAGGCAACTCATAACCTTCAAGCCAATACGCTAATAAAGAGTCGTTATTCATATGGATATCAAGTAGAAACATGCAAGCATCTTGATTAGATGGCAATATTGGTTGTATTTTTTCAGCGAATGAAAGCATGTCCCACTCAACCATGTCGTAAGAATTAGTAACGGGCTTTAACGAAAACAACTTCATGATTTACTATCCCAATTAGCATTTTCTAGCAGCATAACACTGGCTGGCATCTTATGATTTTTTATTTTCACGCCACGTAATGTATTTATAAAATTAAGCTTATAGATTTTGTTTCTTGAATTAGTAAGCGCCATTCTATTAAGCAATTTTTAAAAGGTATTCAATGAAGGAACCGTGCCTTGAAATGTTTGATTTGTAGCAAAGCCATAATTATTAAAATTAATTTCTATGAAATTTATACTTTCAGTATTTGTATAAGAAATAAAACGCTGTCGGTTGGCTTTACTTTATAAAAACATTAATTGAAAAGAGTTATTCTGATACAAGATTTAAGTAAAATCACTTAAATTACATGAATTAATATTTGAAGGATTATAAGCACCCAAATGAGGAATTTGGGTGGCAGTCTTACCAGCCACATCTCGGCACACACGTCACAAACTGTGGCTGCTCCCTTCCGGGCCTGACCAGGTTCGCCTGCTAGTGTTGCGAGAGGACCAATAAGACTACCATTGAGGGCCTTGGTTGGCGCGATTGAGATTATCTCTACTTTTGCTCTGTTATTCAAGGGATAATCAAAAAAGAAAGTGCGATTGCATACTTCATATACAATCGCAGTCTATTTGGGTGTTAAAGCGATTATTAATTGCTCTCTAACTCAGCTTTTATGTTACGTAGTGCCGCTTTTACTTTTTTCATGTTCTCTGGGCCCATGCGTAAAAGTTGCTTTTGCGCAGCGGGTAATTGCTCCCATTCTGAAAACGCATACTGATAGGTCACTGAATCACGCAATAATGGTAAGCTACCTTTTGGCTCAGGAGTATCAAGTAAAAGATCAATGGCATCTTCAAGTGTTTGAGTAAACTCATCATCACCATAACCAATCTCAGTGTATGCGCTGTTGATCAGCGGTTTATACTCTTCGTATAAACGCACAGTTTGAGCTGCACTCATACTTGTGAGTATTTTTACATACGGGGTATAGCGTTCATAGCTATTAGGGTCAATTGTTAAAATATCCCCTTCGTTTACGCTAAAACCCTCTTCTAATTTTGCAACTGGGGTATGCTTGGTAGCCACTTTGCCTTTTGCTAAATTATCAATAAATACCACGCCACGACGAATAACATCATCATTTAACACTAAGCTCATCGCTACATCCCCCAAATATTCATCTAATTTTGCGATGACTACAGGGTCGCTGTCGTTTAACGCTGGTAAAGGCACAACTTCAGCTTCAGGCTCAACTTCTGGGCGCTGAGCTGGAACGGCTAATTCGGCAGGTTTTTCAGGCTTAACAGGGGGCGCACCTACCACAGGGTCGTTCTCAGGTTTTAGCTCCATAATAGGTTGTTCTTTTACTGGTTCTTCAACCTGCATAACTGTTTTTGGAGCTTCACTTGGTTTTAATAAAGCAAACGCAGCGGCAATAATGATGATTAATAAAATAACCCCAGCAAAGATAAGGTTGTTATTCGGCGGACGTTTTTGAACGTCTGATCCTGATGGTTTATCTGACATACGAACTCCATAAATATAAAAATGCGATACTGTTTAGAGTACTCTAAACAGGTTTAATTCATAACTTACACTAATATTTATTAATGTAGCTAATGTATCCTTTGATTCTTCTAGCTTAAAGACTTACAGTGAATAAATAAAGTAAAGACAGTGAACAGTTTAAATACGTATCATGAAAATTAAGCAAGTCGATCCTAGTAAACCAAAAGTGGCTTTATTACTTACCGGTGGTGGTGCCCGAGCGGCTTACCAAGTGGGCGTGTTAAAAGCATTAGCGCAAAGTATGCCCAGAACTGCCCCACTGCCCTTTAGAGTGATAAATGGAACCTCTGCTGGCGCAATTAATTCTGCGGCGTTAGCGTGTTACGCTTCATGTATGCATTTAGCCGTTAGAAAGCTAGAAACAGTATGGAAAAACTTTTCCACCTCTATGGTATACAAAAGTGACTTTCTGAGTGTATTTGGCCATATTACTCGTAATATTTTAACTAGTTTTCAGTCTGAGCATATAAACCATCCACCAGCGAGTTTGTTAAATAATCGGCCACTTAGAAAACTATTAAACGATATTCTTGATTTACATCGAATTGAACGTAACTTACATCGTGACTATTTAGAGGCGCTGTCGATTACAGCATCTAGTTATACTACTGGTGATTCTGTTGCTTTTTTTCAGTCAAATACACAGCATTCTTGGCAACGAGCAAAGCGCGAGGGTCGCGCTACGCGTATCAATGTTGAGCATTTAATGGCCTCTAGTGCTATTCCTATGGTGTTCCCTAGTGTAAATATTTATAACCACTATTTTGGTGATGGTTCAATACATCAACTTTCACCTTTAAGCCCGTCTATTCACTTAGGGGCAAACAAAATATTTATTATTGGTGTTGAGCAACCCAAGGAACCTCATCCTCCAGGTTACTCTGCGCATTTCCCCGGGCTTTCTGCTGTAGCAGGCCACTTACTCGACAGTGTATTTACCGACACTATGCAATCTGATTTAGAACGATTAGATCGAGTAAATCGTACGCTGGGGTTATTACCCGATAGACAAAAGCATCAAGAGTTAAAACAAATAGACAGCTTTATCATTAACCCCTCGCAAAACTTTAATGCAATTGCAGCGCAATACTATGATGATATGCCTTGGGCAATTAAAGTGTTACTGCGTATGATCGGGGTTAAAAAACGCTCTCAGTCGAGTTTAACCAGTTATTTATTATTTGAAAAACGCTACACCCAGCACTTAATTCAAATTGGATACGAAGATGGTATGAAGCAACTGCCCGAGATGAGAAAGTTTTTAGAGCTAGACTAAGAAGCCACTCTTACTCAATGCCATCAAGTAAGTAATGCTCAACATGCTCTACTCGCCTAGGTTTACCTTGCAACACTAGAATATCATTTGCGTATAATATGGTATGCTCTTGTGGCATCTCTATCTCCTCGCCTTCACGTCGAAGCGCCTTAATTAGCACCTTTCTTTTAGCTAAATTAAGCTCACTAATAGCCTTGTTTACCGCAAATGCTTTATCCGGCAAGGCAATGACATGTAAGTACTCTAAGCGTTCGGGCAAATTGGTATCGCTTTCGATGTTTTCGCCTGCAAAAAAGCTTTGCAATAGCTTATAGCGGTTACGCCTCTCACTACTAACGCGGCGAATTATTCGGCTCATTGGTACACCCGACATAGACAACACATGTGAGACCAGCATTAAGCTTGCCTCTAACGCCTCAGGAACAACCTCAGTGACGCCTAAATCTTTTAAACGCTCTAATTGGCTGTCGTCACGGGTTCTTATAAGTATTTTTACCCTAGGAGCAACCTGCTTTATGGCATCAATCACTATTTGAGTTTGTTGAAATTCCGTAAAAGTAATAATCACTAAGCGTGCTCGCTCTACCCCTGCACACTTTAAAATATCTTTTTGCTCAACATGACCAAACAATAACGGTTCACCCGCCGCTTTTCCTTCTTGCACTAATATGGGATCGCTTTCAATGGCCACATAATCAATAGCCTCTGGCGATAAAAAGCGAGCAATAGTTTGCCCTACCCGAGAAAATCCACATATAACTACATGATTATTATAAAGCGTACTGCTTTGTGGCTCATCTTCATAGGCAAACTTAGCGCGCTCTAACATACCCAGTCGCTTTAAAATAAAGGGGGTTTTATCGATTAAATACGGGGTGAGTGCCATAGAAATTACGCCCATGGCAATTAAAAATGAGACTTGCTCTACACTCAGTAAGTCATGCTGTGCTGCGAGTGCTATTAACACAAAACCAAACTCTCCCATTTGCCATAACATAATAGCGCAGGCTAATGCGTCCTGTTTTCGCTCTCCCATAAGTAAAGACGACACGGTTACTACGGCGATTTTTAAAATTAGAATTCCTAGTAAGGCAACAACAATAATTCCTGCATGATTAACAACAAAGCTGATATCTAGCTGCATACCTACGGTGACAAAAAATAAACCCATTAAAATATCACGAAACGGGCGAATATCCGCTTCTAGCTGATGGCGGTAATGGCTTTCACCAAGCATCATACCCGCTAAAAATGCCCCTAATGCCATTGATAAGCCAAATGAATAAGTAAGTAAACCCGCAAACAAAGCAACTAATAGAGTCGTTAACACGAATAGTTCATCACTTTTTGCTAATGCCACTTCATTAAAAACTTTAGGTAAAACCCATTTTCCAATAGCCCATAACAAAAGGCATACAAACGCCCCTTTAGAAAGTGCGAATAACAAAGCCCAACCAATACCATTTGAGTCATTGCTGGCAAGCAAAGGCAAAATAATCAGTAATGGCACAACGGCAATATCTTGAAATAATAAAACGCCAATTGCCAATTGCCCTCGGCGTTTATTTAAATCGCCGCTCTCTTTTAATAATTTAGCAACTACCGCAGTAGAGGAAAGCATAATAATAATGCCCATGGTAAAACTGGTTAATAAGTTAAAATTTAATAAGTACAGAATCACAATCAGCAGAATACTACTAACAAATACTTGCAACGACCCTAAACCAAATACAATGTTACGCATTGCCATTAGGCGCGATACTGAAAACTCCAAACCTAAGCTAAATAGCAAAAATACAATACCTAGCTCTGCAATAAAGTCTATTTCATGGCTTTGTGTCATCCAGCCGACACCATGACCACCCGCGAATAAACCCACAGCCAAGTATGCCAACACAGGGGGAAGCCCTATGCGCTTAAATAGCCATACAAATAAAACCGCAGCGACTAAAAGTCCAAAAATCTGAGCATTAATACTTTGCAACGCAAACCTTAAAACAATCTATGGAGTGTGACTTAACTATAGCAACCGCATAACTTTCAGCCAGAATAAAAATATGGCACGCAATCTGCTTATTTATAAAAAGTAATACTATAGGGGGAATAAATAGTGGAAAACGTTCATATTTTGACACAACGTATCTCTGGACGCGGTGAATTTTTGCCGTTCTCAGCGGAGCAATACAATAGCAATACACCAACAGCACTACATGAGCTGGCGGCCAAACTGCAAACTAGCCTAGTGCTGGAAGATATTTTAGGTACATTTGCAAGCTTTGCAAAACAACTGCTTAATTTTTCTGGGGTGCACTTTCAATCAGCTCATATTGATGTAAAAACACCTAATAGTGATGTTGAAAACCCAGCCTACTCATTTGATCTAAAAGTGGAAAATGAGCATTTAGGCACACTCACTTATTACACCAAATATCCGCTTAGTGCGGCTATTGAAAAAAAGCTGCAGCACTTTCACAGCGTATTAATATATCCACTGCGAAATGCCATAATGTACAGCCGTGTATTAAAGCTAGCAACTAAAGACTCTTTAACGGGATTAAACAACCGAAGTCAATTTAATGACATGTTACAACAAAAGCTTGAAAATCATAGACGTAACGGCCATCCGTTTAGTTTGATGCTGCTTGATTTAGATAATTTTAAACAAGTAAATGATAACTATGGTCATAAAATTGGCGATGACGTTTTAATAGAATTTGCCACAGTTTTATCTAGTAGTATTAGAGGCACAGATTCAGTATTTCGTTTTGGTGGCGATGAGTTTTCAATACTAATTGAGGACCCCGCTTTTACCACCAATAAAGTGATTGCTGAACGTATCATGCGTTTAGTAAGAAACTCACCGATTATGTCTAAGTACAATGTAACAACCAGTATTGGTTTTACCCTAACTAACAGTGATGATTGCCAAAATGAGATATTTTCTCGTGCGGATAAGGGCTTGTATAAAGCAAAAGCATCTGGGCGAAACTGTGCAAAAGCCTATTAAACAATAAAAGAACATAATATTTGAAAAGCCCAGCCTCCCCCGCTGGGCTTTTTTACGCTACTTTTTTAATATAAAGTATTTGTAAATTAGTAGCATGGTGCAAAAACCAAAAAAGAAGCCACTGAGTAAATTAAGTAATGCCGCAATTGTTGCAAGTGGTGTAAAAAGCACCAACAGTAAAGGCGTACTCACTCCTAAAATGAAAAACACGCCCCCTTTACCCAACCAGTAGGCAAGTAAAATGGCGGCACATACCATGCCACCCAATACAGCGTAGCCGAGGGTAGTAATACTAAGGGTTAAAAATACATTCGCTAAAACCGCAATCAATAGCGTAATTAATATGCCAATGGGTGCCTTATTGATAAGCGACAGCCCAACATGAGCTTGTTGACTCATAATTTATACTCCCAAATTACACCATGTTCATCTTTATGGTTATCACTAACAAAATAACCAACCACTTGCACTAGCTCATCGTTATAAAAAATTAATGGAATATCAGCACGTAGCCAAGGCGCTACTTTTGCATCTTTAAACCAATGTTTAAGCGTATTACTACCTGGTTTTTTGAGTGGTTTAATACGCGCACTATTGCAGTTAAAGCGCACACTAACTTGTTCATCCGTTTTAGGGGCTCGTATACCCACTCCTTGCTGACATGATAATTTTTTTCCGTCACTCAAAACCAGCTCATTACTTATTACCTGCTCAATATTTACGGCTAATGGCTTTGGTTGCACAAAATAAAGTAAACCTTGATGGCGACGTATTTGCCCATCACTTAGCTCAATTTTTATTTGTGCATCAGCTTGTGCATGAATGGCTTGGCTCATTATTTGTGTTAATTGCTTTTGTGAGGGCATAGTGTGGCTAAATAATGCCAGCCACGCGCGTAATACATTAGCAATGCGAATAGCGCTGTAATGAGCCATATTTTGTATATTAAGCGCCTGATGTTGATTAATGCACTGAGCGAGATCTTGCTGGGTATACTCATCCAGTAGTGCTTGCTGCTGCTGTAATAATTCAATACTTCGTGCTGTACACTGCTCAAAACCAGTAAAACGCTCTGCCAACTTAGGCACTATTTGTTGGCGCAAAAAATTACGGTCAAAGTGCTCATTAGCGTTGGATT
The DNA here is from genome assembly GCF_903995135.1 of Pseudoalteromonas sp. 3J6. Classification (GTDB taxonomy): domain Bacteria; phylum Pseudomonadota; class Gammaproteobacteria; order Enterobacterales; family Alteromonadaceae; genus Pseudoalteromonas. The sequence goes on from NZ_LR877185.1 coordinate 3,339,316, forward strand.
CATCGGTAATATGGCTAATATTAAATTGCTGGGCAAACGCTTCTATCTCGCTGCGTTTTACCGCCAATAATGGCCTATAGCACTCACGGCCACTTTTAAGTACGCGAGTTTGCTGCATAGCGCCGAGCCCTTTTAAGCCTGAGCCGCGCTTTAAACGAAGTAAAAATGTCTCTACTTGGTCGTTTAAATGCTGGCCTAACAAAATGACACTATCACTTGGGCTGTATTCGTCAAGCGCTTGATAACGAGCTTCGCGAGCCTGCGCTTCAATACTGGTGCGCGATTGCTGCTTAATTATGACGTGTGCCGCTTTAAAATAAATTGAAAGTTGCTCACAACGTGCTTGGCAAAATTGCTGCCAGTGATGGGCGTTATCACTTAAGCCATGATTTACATAAATTGCACTTAAATTTAATTGTGGCCACTGCTCTTTTAACCCATGCATTATCTGCAACAACACCACCGAATCTACGCCACCAGATAAGGCCACAGTAAATGTGAATTGCCCGTTTTCTATATAATGATTAAGGGCTTTTTGTACCTGCAGATAAATTTGTGATGTGTGCATTATTATAACCAATGAGTGAATTGCTAATAACCCGAATAAAAAAGGCTCTACGTTACGGTATATTAAAACAAAAAAAGCCGCATAGGCGGCTTTTTTCTATATTTAGCTACATTTAGCTATGTTTAGCAATAACCAAACGACATTAAACGCTTGTAACGTTGATCAAGCATCTCTTCAAGCGATAACGCTTGTAAGTCTGCTAAATCGCGCTTAAGGCGAACTTTTAAATTACGTGCCATGGCATCATAATTACGGTGTGCGCCGCCTAGCGGCTCATCAACTAGGTTGTTGATTAAATCTAGCTCTTTAACACGCTCGGCTGTTACACCCATTGCTTCTGCTGCAAGTGGCGCTTTATCAGCACTTTTCCATAAAATAGAGGCACAACCTTCTGGTGAAATAACTGAGTAAGTGCTGTATTGCAGCATGTTTACTCTGTCGCCTACACCAATCGCTAATGCACCACCTGAACCACCTTCACCAATAACAGTACAAATTGTAGGTACTTTTAGTGCGGCCATTACTTTTAGGTTACGTGCAATTGCTTCTGACTGACCACGCTCTTCTGCGCCAACACCTGGGTATGCACCTGGGGTGTCGATAAATGTCATGATTGGCATTTTAAAACGCTCAGCCATTTCCATTAAGCGCAATGCTTTACGGTAACCTTCTGGTTTTGGCATGCCAAAATTACGTTTAATTTTTTCAGCAGTACCACGGCCCTTTTGCTGACCGATCACCATAACAGGTTCACCATCTAAACGAGCAACGCCGCCTAAAATTGCAGGGTCGTTAGCAAACGTACGATCACCCGCAAACTCGTCAAATTCCGTAAAAATACGCTCGATATAATCTCGAGTATAAGGACGCAGCGGATGACGTGCTAGCTGTGATACTTGCCAAGCACCAAGTTCAGAGAAAATTTTCTCCTTCATTTGTGCGCTCTTTTCTTTAAGTTTGCTGACTTCCTCTTCTAATCCAAGGTCTAATTCGCCAGCGCGGCTTACATTTTGTAATTCTTCAATTTTTGCTTCTAATTCTGCGATTGGAAGTTCAAAATCAAGATAATTGAGGCTCATGCTCTAAACTACCTAATTAGTTAAATTCTAGTTCTACATTTTGCGCTGCCATCAGCGATAACTTATGAATTAAGTCGTCACTTGGCGTAACACACCATTCGATCCCTAGGGTTAATTGCACCAACGCATCGGGGCGTTGATAATATACCTTGATCGGACACGTTCCCATTTTGTATGGTTCGAGTACTTTTTGTAATTTATCGAAGAAACCAGCCTCGATCTGCACCATATTCAGCGTCATCTTAATCGCTTTTATACGCTTTTCACGCGCCTGAGCAATGGTGTTTATTTCTCTGGCGGTCATTGTAATACCACCAGAGAAGTTATCAAAGCTGACCTGTCCGGATATCACCAAAATATTATTGATTTGCAACATATCTTGGTACATTTCAAACTGTTCTGGAAACAAGCGTACATCAATTCGGGCGCTTTTGTCATCTAAAGTTATCAAGCCCCAGCGATTTCCTTTTTTATTAATTAAGGTTCTCGCGGCAATCACCAAGCCCGCCCCAGTTGAGACTACATCACGGTTAGTGGGCTGCAAATCAATGAGTCGGCCACTAGTATAATGGCCAAGCTCTCGTCGATACTGGTTTATAGGATGGCCAGTTAAATAAAGGCCTAAGGTATCTTTTTCACCATCAAGCCACTGATTATCTGTAAGTGGTGTGGCTTTAATAAACGCTTGTTCTACTTCGTCAGGCTCTGTGGCCAGTAAACCAAACAAGTCACTTTGCCCTAACAGCTCAGCTTTGTTGTGTTGATCGGCTGCGCGCATTGCATCTTTTAAACTTGCCAGCAGCGTTGCTCGCCCTGGTTGGCTTTTTTCTGGTCCTAGCTGATCTAATGCACCTGCATAAATTAATTTTTCGGTGACACGTTTATTTAAGCGCTTTAAATCAACACGCGCACAAAAATCAAATAAATCCTTAAATGGGCCGCCTTTTGCTCGCGCTTCTAATATGGCATCAACGGGGGCTTCACCCACGCCTTTAATTGCTCCTATACCGTAAACAACTTCACCTTGAAGATTAACAGTAAACTTGTATTCACCGGCGTTTACATCGGGCGGTAACAAAGTGAGTTTCATGTTTTCACACTCATCCACCAGCGTTACTATTTTGTCGGTGTTATCCATATCGGCCGACATTACCGCAGCCATAAACTCGGCCGGATAATGGGTTTTCATCCACAGCGTTTGATACGATACCAATGCATAAGCTGCTGAGTGAGATTTGTTAAAACCATAACCCGCGAACTTTTCAACCAAGTCGAATATTTTTATCGCAAGCTCGCCATCAATGCAATTATTACGCGCGCCCTCTTCAAAGGTTGAGCGCTGTTTTGCCATTTCTTCGGGCTTTTTCTTACCCATGGCACGACGTAACATATCGGCGCCGCCTAGTGTATAACCGGCCAGCACCTGCGCTATTTGCATAACTTGTTCTTGATACAAAATAATGCCGTAAGTCGGCTCAAGAATCGGCTTTAAACTTTCGTGTTGATATTGCGCATCGGGGTATGAAATCTCTTCTCTGCCGAGCTTTCGGTCGATGAAGTTATCTACCATGCCTGATTGCAGTGGACCTGGACGGAACAAAGCAACAAGGGCTATCATATCTTCGAAGCAATCGGGCTTTAATCGGCGAACTAGGTCTTTCATGCCGCGTGATTCTAGCTGGAATACGGCGGTGGTTTCAGCGCGCAGCAGTAGTTCTATACTTTTTTTATCATCCAGTGGAATGGTGTTGATATCAACCGGCTGCTTGCCTTCACGCTTTAAGCGCTCGTTGGTCATATCCACTGCCCACTGTAAGATGGTCAGCGTACGTAAGCCTAAAAAGTCAAACTTAACCAAACCAGCAGTTTCTACATCGTTTTTATCAAACTGAGTAACCGGAAACTTGCCTTCATCATCACAATAGAGCGCAGCAAAATCGGTAATCGTGGTCGGCGATATTACAACCCCCCCTGCGTGTTTACCGGCATTACGGGTACACCCCTCAAGAATACGACACATGTCGATTAAGTCTTTAACTTCTTCATCGCCGTCGTAGGCTTCTTGCAAACGAGGTTCAACTTCAAACGCTTTGGCCAAGGTCATTCCCGGATCGCCCGGAATAAGCTTAGAAATACGATCAACAAATCCATAAGGATGACCAAGTACCCGTCCTACATCGCGTATAACCGCTTTGGCCGCCATAGTACCAAAAGTAATAATTTGCGATACCGCATCACGGCCATACAAGGCCGATACGTGATCAATTACTTCATCACGTCTATCCATACAAAAGTCGACGTCAAAGTCGGGCATTGAAACACGTTCTGGATTCAAGAAGCGCTCGAAGAGTAAATCGAACTCTAGTGGATCAAGGTCGGTAATTTTAAGCGCATAAGCTACTAAGGAGCCCGCACCTGAACCACGCCCTGGACCTACAGGAATATTGTTATCTTTACTCCACTGAATAAATTCCATTACGATCAAGAAGTAACCAGGAAATCCCATTTGGTTAATTACATCGAGCTCTATCTTTAAACGCTCATCGTATTCGCCGCGTTTTTCTTGGCGTTCTTGTTCATCAGGAAATAAAAATTGCAGTCGTTCTTCAAGTCCATCTTGTGAGACTTTAACCAAAAACTCATCAATTTTTAATGAGCCTGTGGGATAATCTGGTAGGAAATACTCACCTAATTGAACGGTTACATTACAGCGCTTTGCGATTTCTACGGTATTTTGTAACGCCTCTGGAATATCACTAAATAGCTCTGCCATTTGTTCTGGCGTTTTTAGGTATTGCTCTTGTGAAAAACGCTTTGGTCGGCGTTTATCATCTAGGGTATAACCATCAAAAATAGCCACCCGAATTTCATGGGCTTCAAAGTTTTCTGGCTTTAAAAATACCACTTCATTGGTAGCCACCACTGGCAGTTGCTCTGTGGTTGCAAGCTCCACTGCCATGTGCAAATAATTTTCTTCTTGAGCACGGTTGGTGCGAATAAGCTCAATATAATAATGATCGCTAAAGTGCTGTTTATAAAAGCTTACCACCGACTCAACAATAGCGGGGTTGCCTTTTATTAATGCTTTTCCTAAATCGCCATCTTTAGCACCCGAGAGTATGATGAGCCCCTCTTTTAAATCAACTAACCATTCACGGTCAATCACTGGGCGATGAAACACATGACCACGTTGGTAGGCTTTAGAAATCAATAAAGTAATATTTTTATAGCCAGTGTTATCTTTAGCTAATAACGTTATCCGGCTTGGCTCATCAGGAAACTCAGGACTACGTACCCAAAAATCAGCACCAACAAGTGGCTTGATACCTGCGTTATGCGCTGCGCCATAAAAACGCACTAAACCACAAAAGTTCATTTGATCGGTAATTGCCAGCGCTGGCATTTCAAGCTCTTGTGCTTTAGCGACTATTGGTTTGGTTTTTGCCAAACCATCAACCATCGAAAAGTCTGAGTGCACTCGTAAGTGAACAAAATCAGGAGCTGGCATAATTACTCCTTACCCGAAAGCGCAAGCACACGCTGCACCGGTTTAAAGCTCTTACGATGCTCATCTATAGCGCCGTATTGCTCAAGCGCTGCAAAGTGTGCTTTAGTCGGATACCCTTTATGCCCTGCAAACCCATATTGTGGATAGCGCGCATCAAGTTCAATCATTTCATCATCACGAGCCACTTTTGCTAAAATAGACGCGGCTGAGATTTCAGCGACTAAGCTATCACCCTTAACCACCGCTTGGGCGGGCATAGCTAATTTAGGCAAGCGGTTACCATCTACAAACACAAATTCAGGCACTGTGCTAAGTGCTTCCACTGCGCGACTCATGGCAAGCATAGTGGCTTGTAATATATTTAGCTCATCTATTTCGCTTGGACTACAACGGCCAATGGCGTAACACAGTGCTTTTTCTTGTATTTCAGTGGCTAATAATTGACGTTTTTTATCCGTTAATTTTTTAGAATCGGCCAAGCCTGCGATTGGCTTATTGGGATTTAAAATAACAGCGGCAGTAACCACGTCGCCCACCAGCGGTCCACGACCCACTTCATCTACACCGGCAATTAGGGTTACATTAGGTCGTTCAATTTGCATTTATTAACTCCGCCACTGCATTTGCAGCTTGTTTACTTGCATCTAATCTAATTTTTTCATGTATGGCTAAAAAGCGAGCTTTTAATTCTTTATTGTCACTATTTAGCATAGGGGTAAGTGCTGCTGTTAAATTAGCGACATTACACTCGCTTTGCAAAAACTCTGGCACTAACTCTTCGTCTGCCAATAAATTAGGTAACGAAAAATATTTAATATTAAAGGTAAATAAGGTTTTAAAAATCCAATAACTCAGTGGTTTAATTTTATAACCAACCACCATTGGTTTTTTATATAACATGCCCTCAAGCGTTGCCGTACCTGATGCCAGTAATATGGCATCGGCGGCTTGCATGGCTAAATTTGATTGGCCGTCTAGTAAGTTAACATTGAGTGAGGGCGCTGTGGCATTTAAAATAGCAATAAACTGCGCTTTGCGCTTTTCGTTCACCAGTGGCACAACGACTTTAAGCGCTGGGTTCTGTGCTTGCAACTGAGCCGCTGTTTTTATGTAGGTTTCACTTAACAAGCCCACTTCTGAGCCCCGGCTCCCGGGTAATAACGCTAACACCTTGTCATCAGCATTTAAGCCTAGTTGGCTACGGGCTTGGCTATCGTCGTGCTCAAGTGCAATGTCGTCGGCTAATGTGTGGCCTACAAAAGTACAAGGTACTTGGTGCTTGTCGTAAAATTCTTTCTCAAAAGGTAATAAAGCCAATACTAAGTTAGTGGCTGCACTTATAGTGTGAATGCGTTTTTCACGCCACGCCCACACTGAAGGGCTAACGTATTGCACAGTTTTAATACCCGCATCTTTTAACGGTTTTTCTACACGTAAATTAAAATCGGGCGCGTCAATGCCTATAAACACATCAGGAGGATTATCAATAAAATGCTGCACAAGTTGTTTGCGAATTTTTAGTAAACGCGGTAAACGGCCAAGGACTTCAACCAACCCCATAACCGACAGTTCATCCATATCAAACAGCGTTTTGCAGCCTTGAGCTTGCATTTTAGGACCTGCAATACCTTCAAAAATTGCATCAGGAAAATGCGCTTTAAGCGCTTTTATGAGCCCTTCACCTAAAATATCGCCCGACAGTTCACCTGCCACAATACCAATTCGTAGTTGTTTTTTATCTTTTTTCATTTGCTATTTTTTCACAAGTAAACCCGGCGTTCATACCGATTAGTTTACCGTGTTTTAAGGCTAGGTTAAACGCTTAAAACGCACCACTTTTTTCTAGCTTACTCTTAATTGATGATTGCGTATTTTATAGACTGATGTAATGTCATAGTATATTAAAGTTTTCTAATATACATGTTGACAAAAATTGTACAAACGCCAATAATGATGCAAACTTTCAGAAATTACTGAAAGTTCATTAAAAAAATTAACAATTGCTTTGTGCTGTCACTGCATCACAACCAAAGGAGCCAAAAATGATAGATGAAACCTTTGTGGATCTATCGCGATTACAGTTTGCTGTCACCGCTCTATTTCATTTTTTATTTGTGCCGTTAACAATCGGTATGACCTGGATTTTAGTTATTATGGAATCGGTTTATGTTATGACCGGTCGCGAGATTTATCGTGATATGACTAAGTTTTGGGGCAAGTTATTTGGTATTAACTTTGCTATTGGTGTGGCTACCGGCCTCACCATGGAATTTGAGTTTGGTACTAACTGGTCGTATTACTCTCATTATGTGGGTGATGTATTTGGTGCACCACTAGCTATTGAAGGCTTAATGGCCTTCTTTTTAGAGTCAACCTTTGTGGGGATGTTCTTTTTAGGTTGGGACAGGCTCTCTAAACGCCAGCATTTAGGGGTAACATTTTTAATGGCGCTGGGCACTAATATGTCTGCGCTATGGATTTTAGTTGCTAATGCGTGGATGCAAAACCCAGTCGGGGCAGAGTTTAACTATCAAACCATGCGTATGGAAATGACTAGTTTTGCAGAGCTAGTATTTAACCCTGTAGCTCAAGTTAAGTTTATTCATACTGTGTCTGCAGGTTATGTTGCGGCGTCTATGTTTGTGCTTGGGATTAGTAGCTGGTACATATTAAAAGGACGTGATTTGGCATTTGCTAAACGTTCGTTCTCGGTGGCATCAGGCTTTGGTTTAGCCTCTATTTTATGTGTTATTTTACTCGGTGATGAATCTGGCTACGAAGTCGGTGAAGTACAAAAAGTAAAACTCGCGACCATTGAAGCTGAATGGCATACCGAAGAAGCCCCCGCAGCTTTTACCATGCTTGGTATTCCTGACTCTGAAGAGCAAGTAACTCATGCTGCGGTTAAAATTCCTTACGCATTAGGTATTATTGCAACGCGCTCACTTGATGAACAAGTGGTTGGTATTTCAGATCTTGAGAAAAAACACGAGAAGCGTATTCGCAATGGCATGATTGCTTATGAATACCTAGAAAAACTTCGCGCAGGTGACGATACCCCTGCAAATATCGAAAAGTTTGATAACGTGAAAGATGATTTAGGCTATGGCCTATTACTGAAACGTTATACCCCTAACGTGGTAGATGCCAGTGAGGCACAAATACAACAAGCCGTTAAAGACTCCTTCCCTAAAGTGGGTCCTATGTTTTGGTCATTTAGGATTATGGTTGGCTGTGGTGTAATTATGCTTGGCGTGTTTATTCTCTCTTTTTATTACAACGCACATCGTATTATTGAACAAAAGCGTTGGTTGTTGTGGGCGGCGGTATTGAGCATTCCTCTGCCTTGGATTGCTATTGAATTTGGTTGGATTGTGGCTGAATATGGCCGCCAGCCATGGGCTATTTCTGAAGTATTACCGACCTTTTTAGCAACGTCATCGCTGACGGTAAATGATATTTTAATTAGCTTGACCGGTTTTATTGTTTTCTATACTGGATTGGCAATTGTTGAAGCATGGTTAATGATTAAATTTATTAAGCAAGGCCCAAGCTCCCTTCATACCGGTAAGTACCATTTTGAATTACCTGATCACAGCACGGCTGCTAAAGGAGAACTATCATGATTTTTGATTATGAAACATTAAAAATGCTCTGGTGGTTAATTATTGGTGTGCTGTTAATTGGTTTTGCCATTACCGATGGTATGGACATGGGCGTTGCTATGTTACTGCGCTTTGTGGGCAAAACAGACAGTGAACGGCGTACCGTTATTAATACCATTGGTGCCCACTGGGATGGTAACCAAGTATGGTTTATTACTGCAGGCGGTGCCTTGTTTGCAGCGTGGCCTATGGTTTATGCGGCAGCGTTTTCTGGTTTTTACTTTGCCATGATGCTGGTGTTATTTGCATTATTTTTTAGGCCTCTTGGCTTTGATTATCGCTCTAAAGTTGACTCTAAACGCTGGCGTAATAACTGGGACTGGGGCTTATTCGCCGGCAGTGCCATACCTGCCCTAGTATTTGGTGTCGCGTTTGGTAACTTGTTTTTAGGCGTGCCGTTTCATATCGATAATTTATTAAGAGTCAGCTATCAAGGGTCGTTTTTTGCTTTACTTAATCCGTTTGCGCTCATTGCCGGCTTGGTTAGTATTACTATGTTAGTGGCACATGCGGGCATGTGGTTACAACTGCGAACCGCTGATCAAGTTGCTGAGCGCTCAGGACAATATGGTCGCTACTCATTACTTGCCTTTATAGTGTTATTTGCGGCAGCTGGTGTGTGGGTTGCCAACCTAACGGGCTATCAAATTGCCTCTATGGGTGACACCCAAGGCCATGCAGATCCACTGGCTAAAGTAGTTACCACTGCTCAAGGCGCATGGCTTAATAACTACAGTGAGCGTTCATGGACAATGACCTTCCCTATTTTGGCATTTGCGATGGCACTGTGTGCACTCCTGTTTTCTAAATTGAATAAGCCCGCTTTGGGATTATTAGCAACCAGTGTGATGTTAATTGGGGTGATTATGACTGCGGGCGTATCGTTATTTCCGTTTATTATGCCTTCAAGCAATAACCCTGATATTAGCTTAACAATTTGGGATGCGGTATCGAGCCACAGAACACTCAATGTTATGTTTATTGCTGTGGTTATATTTGTGCCACTCATTTTAGCCTACACCACCTGGTGTTATGTGAAAATGTGGCGCAGAGTGACCGTTGATGAAATTGAAAATAACCCTCACGGCAGTTATTAAGGAGACTAAATTATGTGGTATTTCGCGTGGATTTTAGGTGTACTGCTTGCTTGTACCTTAGGCGTTATAAACGTGATGTGGTATGAATTTCATCAAAATAAAAACAGCATTGCTGATGATGAACAAGCCACCCATGATTTATTAAACGAGCATAATACAAATCACAATGACGACTAATCCCCGACCAAATCGCGCGCAGCAACAACCCCTGCGCGCTTTTTTAAAACAGCAGAGTAAACCGGCGGCAATGTGGTTAAAGCTAAGCATTGCACTTGGAACAGTTAATGCGATTTTTATGATTGCAGGAGCTTACTTACTCGCGCAAACCATTCATGAGGTGATGCTTGAAGGGCATAGTTTAGCCCAAGTAACCCACTATTTATGGCCTTTAGCGGGTATTATTTTACTGCGCGCCATTTTCTTAGCGTTAAGTGAGCGCTTGAGCGCATTTGCTACCCTTAAAATTAAATCGGCTATTCGCCAAACCTTACTCGATAAACTCACACAACTCGGCCCAAGTTATATAGAGCAACAGGGCCAAGGCGCTACGCTCAACACGCTGCACAATGGCGTAGAAGCACTGCATGACTACTATGCAAAGTACTTACCAGGGGTTGCCTACAGTGCGCTTATTCCTATTGCAATATTAGTGGTTATATTTCCGACCGATTACAAAGCAGGATTAATATTTTTATTAACTGCACCACTTATTCCATTTTTTATGATTTTAGTTGGCCACAAAGCCGAGGCACTTAATCAAAAACGTTGGCAACAACTGGCAGTGTTAGGTAACTACTTTTTTGATCGCGTACAAGGGCTTACTCAACTAAAATTATTTAATGCCACACGCAAAGAGCTTAAACAAATCGCGCGTATTTCCGATGACTTTAGACACGCAACGCTGAACGTGTTAAAAATTGCTTTTTTATCCTCTTTTGCTCTGGAATTTTTAGCTACAATTAGTGTGGCACTGGTAGCGGTAATTATTGGCTTTAGATTATTTTTTGGCACCCTAGATTTTGCTACTGGCTTTGTAGTGCTGTTACTAGCACCTGAATTTTATTTACCCCTTCGCCAATTAGGCAGCCATTACCATGCACGCCTGCAGGGAATTAGTGCTGCTGCAGATATGTTGATTATTTTAAATGCACCACTGCCCGAAAATGATGATAGCCACACAGCAAAGATCAATGTTAATGCTAGTAGAGCTATAAGCATCCATGAGCTCAACTTTAGTTACCCTAATAGCAATGAGGGAATAAATAATATTAATTTAACCCTGCCAAGCACAGGACTAGTAGCCATTGTCGGAGCTAGCGGCTCAGGTAAGAGCACCCTACTTGATTGCATGCTTGGTTTTCACCCAGAAGTAATACAACACATATCCATTGGACAACAACCATTGACGACAGCGGATATAAGCCAATTACAACAAAACATTGCATGGATCCCACAAAAGCCAACCTTATTTTACGACACCCTAGCCGCCAACATAAAATTAGGTAACCCAGACGCTTCATATGAAGCACTTGTATATGCTGCAGAGCAAGCAGGTGCGCTGGAATTTATTAACGAGCTACCCGATGGGTTTAACACCTTAATAGGTGAGCAAGGTGAAGGGCTATCTGGCGGGCAAAAACAGCGTATAGCATTAGCTCGTGCATTTTTAAAACACGCCCCTATTCTAATGCTCGATGAGCCAACCGCTCATTTAGACAGTCAAACTGAACAGCTCATTCAAAACGCAATTGCTGAGTATGCAAAAAACCACTTGGTGATCACCATCGCACATCGCTTAAATACAGTAAAAAATGCTAAGCAACTTATCGTTATGGAAAACGGCTGTATCGTTCAACAAGGCGATTTTAAAGCGCTCAGCCAGCAATCTGGCGAATTTGCAAAGCTGCTAAAAACAGCAAAACAAGGGGTAACTAATGGCTAATTTTATTCGTTTACTCAAATTGTGCCGCCCTCATTATAAAGCGATGCTTTTAGGGACGTTTCTAGCGTCACTCACGGTGCTAGCTAATGTAGGCTTACTCGCTATTTCAGGCTGGTTTTTAGCTTCTATGGCAGCCGCAGGAATTGCCAGCGTCCATATGAACTACTTTACCCCAGCTGGCACCATCCGCTTTTTAGCGATTGTGCGCACCGCCTCACGTTACGCTGAACGCTTAGTTACTCACAACGCCACATTTTTATTGTTAAGTGAAATACGAGTAAACATGTTCGCCACTCTCAGCAAGCTCAATAACCTTGATTTAGCTATGAGCCGCAGTGCCGATTTAGTTAATCGCTTGCAAAACGATGTAGACGCATTAGATAAGTTTTATTTAAATGTGTTGCTGCCGATGTTAGTAGCTTTACTGACTGTGCCTATTATTATGCTGTTTATGTCAGCCTACAATGTAAATGTCGCCCTTATTTGTTTTGTTGGGATTATTATTATTGGGGTGATTATACCGGCAATATTAAGTAAGCAATTAGATAAAAATAGTCACCAAGAAACCTTACTTAGTGCACAACTTAGAGCAGAGCTATCAGACACCCTTACGGGCCTTAGAGAACTAAATATTTATCAAGCTCGAAACCAACAACTCACTAAGTGTGATCTGTTAAGTGAGCAGTATAATCAGCAATTATTTATTCGTCATAAGGCTCTTGGCAACGCTGATGGCTTAAGCTTACTCATAGTGCAATTAGCTATGCTTTCCAGCATTGTTACTATTGTGCCGCTAGTGTTTAGCGGTGCTATGGTCAATGTAGAGCTGGCGATGTTGAGCCTGTTTGTGCTTGCCAGCTTTGAAAGCGTATTGTTACTGCCTAACGCCTTTATTGAGCTTCCTTATGTACTAAAAGCAGCTGAGCGACTCTTTATTCTTGAAGACAAAACGCTTAGCACAAACAATGTATCAACCACAGATATTGAGCTATTAAATAAGCACTGGGCTTTGTCGTTAAATAATGTCAGCTATCACTATGGCCAAAAGCAGGCATTAAATAATGTGAGTTTTGAGCTCCCCGCGAAGCAAAAAGTGGCTATTGTTGGTAGAAGCGGCAGTGGTAAAACTACCTTAGTGAATTTGCTCAGTAGTTTATGGCCACTGCAGCAAGGAACAATAAACTTACAAAGCGACAAAGAAATCATAAGCCTGCATGATTTAAATAATGAGAGTCGTGCAAAGACATTAAATATTTTAGCTCAGCAGCATCATATTTTTGATGGCACATTAAGCGAAAACCTTGCTTATGCAGCTCCCGATGCAACCTCGCAACAAATGATAGCAGCATTAACACAGGCAGAACTTGGTGGTTGGTTCTCTGAGCTCAAACAAGGGCTGAAAACCCGTTTAGGTACCGGCGGGCGAAATGTGTCTCAAGGTCAATCAAGACGTATAGCCTTGGCACAGGCCCTGCTGCAAAAACCCGCCATTTTAGTACTCGATGAACCGACTGAAGGGCTCGATAATATCTCTAAACAAGCTGTTATGAACAGTGTTTTACAACTGAAAGAGCACGCCAGTGTATTAACAATTACTCATGATCCAGCGTTGTTATCGCAAATGGATAGTGTCATCTGGTTAGATAGCGGACAAATCATCGCTCAAGGTTCACATCAACAATTGCTCAATGAACACCCTGACTATGTGGCGTTAACAACCCGCTTTTAGCCCTTAGCAGTATTACTTATTCTCAATAACGGTGACCGATACATCAATAACGCCGACTTTAGGGTCGGCTATTTTTTTAAACATCGCCTTAGATAAATCTATAATTCGCCCCCGAATATAAGGACCCCTGTCGTTAATTCTCACCACCACTGACTTATTATTAGCAATATTAGTAACGTTTACTCGTGTACCAAACGGGAGCTTTAAGTGAGCAGCTGTTGCCGCTTGTTGACTAAATCGCTCGCCACTGGCAGTAAGTCGGCCGTGGTACTTATCAGCATAAAATGATGCTTTACCTTGCTCTGCAACATCACGTTGTTGATTATTTATATTACCTGGCGCAGTACTACAGGCGGCCAAAATCACCGACAGTACTGAAAGCAATACTAACTTTATTAGTTTCATTCTTTATACTTTATTGAAAAATGTAGAGGGAGTGTAATAGGACGATACTGAGTAGAGACTGAATTATTAATCAGCTAATAAAAAACCACCTTGATTGCTCAAAGGTGGTTTTTTATATCTATTAAAATGCTCTGTATTAACGCACGATACCGCGTTCTGAGCTTTTAACGAAATCAATCATCAATTGCACTGCTGGAAACTTTGCAGCATCTTCAGCAAGTAATTCAATCGCTTCATCAACACCTAAGCTCTTGCGGTAAAACGCTTTATAAGCGCGGCGTACTGCCATGATTTCATCACTTTCAAAACCACGGCGTTTCATGCCTTCAGTATTGATTGCTGCAGGGCCTGCTGGCATACCAATGGTGGTAACGAATGGAGGTACGTCTTTGTTTACCCCCGAATACATACCAACAAATGCATGCGCACCAATTTTACAAAATTGATGAACACCTGAGTTACCCGCTAAAATAACCCAATCACCAACATGAACGTGACCCGCTACACTGGCATTATTTGCAAAAATAACGTTATCGCCAATTACCGCATCGTGTGCAACGTGGGTGTAAGCCATAAATAAGTTATTGCTGCCTATTTTGGTAACACCTTCATCTTGAATTGTACCGCGGTGGATAGTCGCACATTCACGAATCACATTATTGTCGCCAATAATTAAACTGGTTGGTTCGTTGTTATATTTTTTGTCTTGGCAGGCTTCGCCCACAGAGGCAAACTGAAAAATATGGTTACCAGAGCCAATAGTAGCAGGCCCTTTAACAACAACGTGAGACTCAATAATGCAGTCATCACCAATAACAACATCATTACCGATGTAACTATATGGTCCAACTGACACATTGTTACCAAGTTTTGCACCCGGTTCGATTATTGCCGTAGCATGGATCACAATTAAAACTCTCTTCTAGCACACATGATTTCGGCGCTACACACTGTTTTGCCGTCAACTTTAGCTTCAGCCGCAAATTTCCATATGTTACGACGCTCTTTTAAAAACTTAACATGAAGATGCATGGTATCACCTGGCACAACTGGCTGCTTAAAACGCGCGTTGTCTACAGCTGCAAATAGGTAAAGTTCATTTTCGCTACGATTTTCAACCGTTTTAAACCCTAATAGACCCGTTGCTTGCGCCATTGACTCTAATATTAGCACACCAGGAAAAATCGGCTGATTTGGGAAGTGGCCAGTAAAAATAGGTTCATTAATCGATACATTTTTAATTGCATGCAATGATTCACCTGGGGTGAAATCGATTACACGATCAATTAGTAGCATCGGGTAACGGTGCGGTAATAAACTTAAAATTTCTTGAATATCAAGGCTATTTAATTCGTTTGCCAAAATAGCATCCTTTTTAGTGTTCAACGATCATGACTTGTTCAATGCTTCAAGCGCTTTTAGACGTGATTTCATGTCTGAAAGGTTGCGCAAATGAGCAATTGATTTTCGCCATTCTTTGTTAGTCGTATGAGGCATACCAGATGAGTAAATACCTGGTTCGGTGATTGATTTGGTCACCATACTCATGCCGGTAATTATAACACCATCACACACAGACATGTGACCGTTAATTGCGCTCATGCCGCCAATCTGGCAATTTTTACCTATGGTGACACTGCCTGCAAGTACAGTACAACCGGCAATAGCGGTGCCTGAGTTAACTTCAACGTTGTGTGCTATTTGACACTGGTTATCAATAATAACGTTACTGTGGATAATAGTATCATCAAGCGCACCACGATCTATCGTGGTACTTGCGCCAATTTCTACTTTATCGCCAATGATCACAGAGCCTAATTGTGGAATTTTAAGCCACTGACCACGTTCATTTGCATAGCCAAAGCCATCACTACCAATGACAGTGTTAGCTTGCAATAAACAATCTGCGCCAATCTCAACATCATGATAAATGCTCACACTTGGCCAAAGTTTGGTGCCTGAGCCTATTTTAGCACGTTCACCAATAAAACTGTTCGGACCAATTTGTGCGTTATCACCAATTACAGCATCAGCTTCAATTACAACATTAGCACCAATGGCTGCACTTTTGCTCACTTGTGCACTGGCATGTATTACCGCACTCGGGTGTATACCACTATTTGCACTACGAGGTGTAGTATCCATAAACTGAGCGAGTTTGGCATAACAAACATAAGGATTGGCAACGATGATTTTATTGCCTGAAAAGTAAGGCGCATCGTCAGGGCTGAGTATCACCGCACTGGCCTTTGTTGTCTCAAGCTGAGATCGATATTTCTTGTTCGCTAAAAATGCAATATGCCCAGTATGGGCATTTGCAAGTGTCGCTATTTTTTTAATTTCTAAAGCGCCATCACCTTGAAGCTCGGCGCCTAGAAGTTCCGCAATTTGCGAAAGCGTATAATTTTGCATAGATTAATTATTTCTTACTTACAGCTGTTACTACTTTTTCAGAAAGATCAGTTACTTCTTTAGGATTAAAGTAAATAGTTGTGTCTTTTACTTTAACTTCGTCGAAGTCACCTTTTTTAGCAATCTCTTGGATAGTTTCAATGATTAAAGTCTGAACTTTAGCCAACTCCTGATTTTGACGTGCTTTAATTTCTTGCTCTAACGGACGGCCCTTTTCAGCAAGGTTTTTTTGCATACCCTGAATTTTATCACGTAATGCGTCTTTTTGATCTTGACTCATTGTGGTGCTTTCACGCTTAAACTTTTCAGCTTCAAAGCGAATATCGCCCTGTAACTTTTCAAGCTCTTGACGACGCTCAGCAAATTCAGTTTGTAAAGACTGTTCGATTTTAGCCATTTGTGGAAGCTGCTTGTAGATTTCTTGCATATCTACAATACCCACTTTATGAGCAAAAGCATTAACTGATGTACCCATCATAAGTGTAGCTAAAACGGCAACTGCTGTTGATTTGAATAATTTTTTCACAAAAAACTCCTTTAGAAAGTGTTACTAATATTAAAACTGATGGTCTTGGTATCGTCATCTTCTTCTTTTTGCAACGGATACGCAAAGCTGATCAGCATAGGACCCATAGGTGAGATCCATTGTAATGATAAACCGGTTGCAACCCTAAAGCGCATTGGGTCTGAGTAGTCATCTAATTTTGCACGCTCATCAATACCTAAGTTTTGATAACGATCAACGTTAAACTCGGTATCCCAAACGTTGGCAGCATCAACAAAGAAACTGGTACGTACCGAACTGGTATTTTCTTCATCTAAGAACGGTGTAGGAACAATAAGCTCCATACCTGCAACGGCTTTCGCGTTACCACCTATACGGCCTTGAGTTCTCAATACATCAAACTCTGATGCTCCACCAATATTACCTGTGGTTGTACCATCACCTGATGGCGTGCCTGGTATAGATTGCGGTACTCGTGATACTGCACGCGGTAAGATAGTATTTCTATCAAAGCCACGTAATTCCATTTCTGTAATACGGAAATACTCTTGGAATGGGAGCGTCTGCTCATACCCATTAGTAGAGCCATAACCATTACCGTAACCTAATGCCGCACGCGTTGAGAACACCCAACGATGGTCGTTTGAAATCGGCCAGTAAAAACGTGAATCGTAATTTAATTTAAAGTATTTTAAATCTGAATTCGGCGTTGTAGCTGTTAAGTTCAATGTTTGTCTTGAGCCAGCTGTTGGGAACAAACCACGGTTTACCGTTACACGCGACCAACCTACACTTAACTCATACTTGGTAAACTCAAAGCCCGCATCAGGATTCTCTGGATCGAGGAAGGTTTCACGTAATACACGTGTTTGCTCATATTCAGCGATATCTGATAGTTCTTCTTCTATCCAACGAGCCCCAAAGTTAATACGATTTATAGCATCAATTGGAAAACCAATGTTAGTCCCAAGGCCATAACTTTTTGACTTATAGTCAATTAAGCTAAACTGGCTAGCATCGTAGTTACTGTAAAAAATGCTGCTGCCTTGCGATACGCCATCTGGCGTAAAGTAAGGGTCTGTGTACGACACACTGACACGCTCAGAGCCACGTGAGGTATTAATGTTAAAGCCAATTTGGTTACCTGTGCCTAAAAAGTTAGATTCAGTTACACCAATATTAAATTGCAGGCCTAAGTACGAACCATAAGCAAGGCCGGCATTAAAGCTACCCGCAGATTGCTCTTTAACAGTAAAATCAACATCTACTTGGTCATCCACACCTGGAACAGGCACCACATTAAAGTCAACAGTTTCCATATAAGGTAAACGTTGAATTTGTAATTTAGAACGCTCAAGATTTTGGTTAGATAGCCATGCACCTTCAAGCTGTGTCATTTCACGACGTAGTACTTCATCTGCTGTATTTTGGTTACCACCTACAATAATTCGACGAACATAAACACGTTTTCCAGGGTCAACCGACAAAGTTAGTTGTACTTCTTGGTTTTCGTCATCAATTTCTGGAATGGTGCGTACTTCAGCGTTAGCATATCCAAAACGAGCTAAGTAACTTTTTATAAACTCTTCTGAAGAAGTCACCACCGAGCCGTTATACAACTCTCCGGTACGAAGTGGGATAACACTTTTTATTAGTTCTTCTCGGCCGAGTAAATCACCGATAAAATCAAAGCCTTTCACTTTGTATTTTACACCTTCGGTGATATTTGCCGTTACATAAACCGATTCACGTTCAGGACTAACTGATACTTGAGTTGAATCAATATTAAAACGCAAATAACCACGGTCTAAATAAAAGCTACGAATTTTTTCTAAATCGCCTTCGATGGTTTGTTTTTGATAGCGATCGCTACCCATAAACTGCCACCAAGGTAAATCTTGTTGCGACTCTGCAAGCTGAAGTAGCTCTTCGTTTGAAAAAAGTTCATTACCAACTAAGTTGATTTGACGAATAGAGGCTGCATCGCCCTCATCAAACTCGAGTCTCAATTTAACTCGGTTACGTGGCAGTTTAGTGATACTTATGTCCACTTTTGCATTGTATTTACCAATGCTGTGGAAAAACTCAACTAAGCCTTTTTCAATATTATCGATAACCGTTTTATCCAGCGGCTCGCCTTGACGAATATCTTGTTGATCAAGCGACTGGTTTAACTGCTCATCTTTTATGTCTTTATTGCCATCAAATTCAATAAAGCTAATTGTTGGGCGTTCAGTTACTTTAAAAATAACGTTATTGCCATCACGCAACGCTTTTATATTGTCAAAGTGACCTGAGCGATAAAGTGACTTAATTGTTTTTGAAATTGTATATTCATCAACATTGTCGCCCACGTTGATAGGAATATGCGTTAATGCAGCACCAAGTGCGACACGTTGCAATCCTTCAACTTTTAAATCTTCAACAATAAAGGAGTTTTGGCCTAGGGCTGCAAAACTTGCACCCAATAAACTTGAAACTACCAAATGTTTTTTTATAGCCATTTTATTATCTTTATCCTTTACAACTGTATTACCGCTTAGCATCGAAAACTAAATAGTTACGAGCTTTACAATCGTGTTCTAATTTGTCGTTACCACGCTTAAACAACTACAAGCGCGATACATCATTGAACAAAGCGAAACATGTTAGAAAAATGAGTAGCAAGGCTCCCACTTTAAAACCAAACTCTTGTGTCTTTTCAGAGACCGGTTTTTTACGAAAAAGTTCAATTATGTAATACATTAAGTGCCCACCATCAAGCACTGGCAGAGGAAGTAAATTAAATACCCCCAAATTAACGCTGATCAAAGCTAAAAAGCTTAAAAATGCGACTAATCCGTAACTAACACTTGTGCCGGCACCGACTGCTATGCCGACAGGCCCACTTAAATTTTTTACTGATACTTGACCAGTAATTAAGTTACCTATCATGTCAAAACTCAGCGTAATTAAACGCCATGTTTCTTTTGTGCCCAGCACAATACTATCTAGTGGCCCATAATGTCTAGTCTCAACAAAATCATCAGGCCACTGCTCTACAACCGGAGCAACACCTAAAAAGCCTTGTTCAACACCATTACTGACAACTCGGCTGTTTGGGGTCACTATTATTGTTTTTATACTATCTTGTCTTTTTACACTAAATTGTAAGGATTTGTTAGCCGATTGAGTAATAAGATTAACTAATTGCTGCCAACTGCTCATTGTTTCGCCGTTTACAGCCAGAATAATGTCGTTAACCTTTAAATTTGCCTGTTCAGCAGCAGAGTCTTTAGTAATCGCCGCAATAGTGAGTGTTGCTTGAGGGCGAAACGGCACAATCCCCAACGAGCTCAATGGCGGTACATCTTGCTGATCAAGCTTCCAACCATCGAGGTTGAGAATTTGCGTTGTTTGTTGATAATTTTCATTACGTAAAGTAACGGCAACACTTTTATCACCCAAGTGCGACATCAAAGAAAAAGTCGCATCTTGCCAATTAGTAATATCGTCATCACCAATTTTAATTATTTGCTGAGTAGACGTAATGCCTGCTTGTTCTGCTCTACTGCCTTCAACAACATTACCTACAACCGGTTTTATGGTTTGCACACCCACCATATACATGGCCGCTAAAGCAAAAATAGCAAATAAAAAGTTCGCCATAGGCCCAGCAGCCACAATAGCTATTCGCGCTTGAACAGATTTAGCATTAAACGATAAATGACGTTGATTTGCGGGTACTTCATCAACACGCTCGTCTAACATTTTTACGTAACCACCGAGTGGGATTGCCGCGATCACGTATTCAGTATTGTATTTATCGTGCCATTTTAATAAAGGTTTACCAAAACCAATTGAAAAGCGCAGTACCTTAACGCCCGCCTTACGAGCCACCCAAAAATGACCGTATTCGTGAACGGTCACTAAAATTCCGAGTGCGAGTATAAATGAGCCTAAATTCCAAAAAAAATCGAACATTTTAATGCACCACTTTGGTTATAAACTGCGCTGCGCTCAAACGTGCTAAACGATCACACTCTAAAATTTCATCAAGCGTTTGCACATTCGTGAACTTTGCAGCCTCTAACGTTTTCGCATTCACTTTATAAATATCGGTAAAACTAATTTGTCCCTGCAAAAATGCATTTACAGCCATTTCATTAGCCGCATTCACCGTAGTAGTTGCACCCTGTCCCGCATCACACGCAGCAATTGCTAATTTTAAATTAGGATAACGAGAAAAGTCAGGTTTGGTGAACGAAAAATCACAAATATCAGAAAAATTTAACGGTTTAACACCCGCATCAATTCGCTGTGGAAAGGCAAGCGCATGTGCTATAGGGGTGCGCATATCGGGGTTTCCCATTTGCGCTAAAATAGAACCATCTTGGTATTGCACCATAGAGTGGATAATACTTTGTGGGTGAATCACCACATCAATATCGCTGGCATCACAGTTAAATAACCATTTAGCCTCAATAAACTCTAAGCCCTTGTTCATCATCGTGGCTGAGTCTACTGATATTTTTTGTCCCATAGACCAATTAGGGTGAGCAACCGCTTCACTGACACTAACGCCATCAAGCGTATTAATATCACGGTTTAAAAATGGGCCACCAGAGCCAGTTAATAAAATTTTGCTAACGCCATGCTGCTCAAGCCGTGCTTGTCCTTGGGTGTTTTGTAACGTACTAGGTAAACACTGAAAAATAGCATTATGTTCGCTGTCGATGGGTAATAAAGTTGCTTGATGTTGTTTCACTTTATCAATAAACAACTGACCCGACATCACCAATGACTCTTTGTTTGCCAGAAGTACTTTTTTTCCTGCTTCAACTGCGCTCAAGGTAGGCAGTAACCCAGCTGCACCAACAATAGCTGACATCACAGTATCAACATCAACATGCGCACAAAGCTCACTCATGGCTTTCTCGCCATGCATTACTTGTGTTTTACACATACCTTTTAAAAGTTCACTAAGCTGCTTAGCGGCTTGCTCTGAAGCCATAACAGCATACCGAGGTTGATGAGCAAGACACAACTCAGCCATTTTCTTTGCATTTTGCCCTGCGGTCAATGCGAACACCTTGAACTGCTGTTGATTTCTTGCAACAACATCTAACGTGCTAAGACCTATAGACCCCGTTGCACCCAAAATAACCAGTTGTTGCACTACACTCATAAACTCAGTGTCCAGGCAAAGCAAATAACAAACATCGGCGCTGCTGCAGTTAAGCTATCAATACGGTCTAAAATACCGCCGTGCCCAGGTAGGCAACTGCCGCTATCTTTAAGACCCGCTTCACGTTTAAACATACTCTCGAGTAAATCACCTACCGCAGAGAACAAAGCAATAAATGCTGTCATTACTGCATAAATTGGCCACACAGAAGTATCAACGTTAGTGTAATAACAAAAAGCCAATACAAATAACACCGCAGCAACCACGCCACCGGCGAGGCCTTCTATGGTTTTATTTGGACTAACTTTAGGCATTAACTTATGTTTACCGAAACTTTTACCGGTAAAGTAAGCGCCAATATCGGCACTCCATACAATACCTAGAACCACTAAAATCAGCATAGAACCATAGTGTGTTGATTCTGTATATTGCGCACTTCGAAGGGTGTTAAGCGCAAGCCACAGTGGTATCAATGTCAGTAAACCTGCAATACCGCGCATCACGAGCCCTTCATTCCAGCCTTTAGCCATAGCGGGGTAACGCCACACTAAATAACTTGCAACTAACCACCATGAAAACGATAAGGTAAATAAGTAATTGGCATCACCTACAAGCTTGCCTTTCTGCCATAGAGTTTCTATCGGCCAATGTAAATTAAGTAAACCGAGTAATACTGCAACTAACAATACAAACGCGCCGCGTTTTAGTTTATCGCATAGCCCCATAAAAGCAGACCATTCCCATGCGCCCATTAACACAATAGCACCCGCAAAATAACTAAATAACGTTAGTGGGGTGTAAAAAACCAAAGCCAGTGCTAATGGCGCTAGCACTAGTGAGGTTAAAATACGTTGTTTTAACAAAATGATGACCCTTAATCTATTTTAGGTTTGAGCGAGTAATTGTTTTATTTGTTCGCCCGTGCAACCAAAACGTCGCTCTCTGGCAACGTAACATGCGATGGCCTCTGCAAAAGCAGCTTCGTTAAAGTCAGGCCAAAGTGTATTGGTAAAATAAAGTTCAGCGTAGGCTGCCTGCCAAAGTAAAAAATTACTAATTCTGACATCGCCACCAGTACGGATCAATAAATCTGGCTGTGCCTGATCTGCCATACTCATATGCTGTGCAATATGTTCTTCTGTAATGTCTGCGGGATCAAGTTCCCCATTTGCTACTTGTAAAGCAACCTGCTTAGCAGCATGAGTCATATCCCAGCGACCACCGTAATTTGCCGCTACATTTAAGTGCAGACCGGTGTTATTCGCTGTTAGTTCTTGCGCAGTATGTACTTTGGCACGCAAGCTTTCAGAGAATCGAGATAAATCTCCAATGATGGTTAGTTTTACGTTATTTTTATGCAGCTTTTTAACTTCTTTACTTAGTACAAATAAAAAAAGCTCCATTAATGTATTTACTTCGTCTTCAGGGCGGCGCCAGTTTTCACTACTAAAAGCAAATAAGGTCAACGATTGTATCCCTAATTTAGTACAAAACTGCACAGATTGACGAACTGCATCCACGCCCTTTTTATGCCCATATACACGAGGCCTATTTCTGGCTTGTGCCCAACGCCCGTTCCCATCCATGATGATGGCAACATGTTTAGGCAAACATTGCTGTGAAATTGTATCAGCGTCTAGAACCATAAATTTTGTGTATTCCATAAAAAAACGCCGCCTAGTATACCCCAGACGGCGTTTCAAAACTAATAAATTTAACCTGTACCCGTGATAATAAATCTACTTTAAGCAAATAATTATACAGCTAACAACCTTGTATTTACTGATAATCGAGCCACTAGTAAAGAGAAAATACATTCTGTTACTCTTTAAAATCACACAATTAAAGTAAAGTGCGAATACTTGTGAAAAGCGGCTTAATTATTTAGCTAAAGCTGTTTGCCTAGGTCTAGAACAGTTATTAGATTTCCATCAACTCAGCTTCTTTCGCTGTTAATTGTGTATCCATTTCTTTAATAAACTTATCAGTGATTTTTTGAATTGCATCTTCACCTTGACGTGCTTCGTCTTCAGAGATGTCTTTATCTTTTAATAAATTTTTAATATCGCCATTTGCATCACGACGAATATTACGAATAGCAACACGTCCGCCTTCTACTTCGCCACGTACGATTTTAATTAAATCTTTACGACGTTCTTCAGTCAATGGAGGAAGAGGTACACGAATAACCGTGCCTGCAGACATTGGGTTTAAACCAAGGTCAGAAGCCATAATAGCTTTTTCAACCGCCTGAGCTAAAGACTTATCAAATACACCAATAGCCAGTGTGCGTGAATCTTCAATAGTTACATTTGCAACTTGGTTTAACGGTGTTGGAGCGCCGTAGTACGACACCATGATGCCGTCTAAAATCGCAGGATGAGCACGGCCAGTACGAATTTTAGATAATTGACTACCAAGTGCTGCTACACTTTTTTGCATGCGCTCTTGCGCATCTTTTTGAATATCGTTAATCACGGTTTAATCCTAATCTAGTTACTAACTTCATCTGAGGCTTGTGAAGAAATAAGGGTTCCTTCTTCTTCACCCATTATTACGCGTTTTAATGCGCCTGATTTATTCATATTAAATACGCTCAATGGCATATTATGGTCGCGAGCAAGAGTAAATGCCGCTAAATCCATTACTTTTAATTCTTTATCAATAATTTCATTGTAGCTTAAGTGACGGTAAAGTGTCGCATCAGGGTTTTTCACCGGATCATCACTAAATACACCGTCTACTTTGGTCGCTTTAATTACCGTATCAGCTTCAATCTCGATGCCGCGTAAACACGCCGCAGAGTCAGTAGTGAAGAACGGGTTACCTGTACCAGCGGCAAAAATAACAACGCGACCTGTTTTTAACAAGCTAATTGCTTCAGCCCAGTTATACGCATCACATACGCCATTTAATGGGATAGCTGACATTAAGCGACAATTTACAAACGCACGGTGTAGCGCATCACGCATAGCTAGGCCGTTCATTACGGTTGCAAGCATCCCCATGTGATCACCAACAACACGATTCATGCCCGCTTCGGCTAATGAGCCACCGCGTAAAAAGTTACCGCCACCAATAACCAAACCCACTTCTACGTCGAGTTCTACGAGCTCTTTAATTTCTTGTGCCATACGATCTAAAACTTTTGGGTCGATGCCGAAGCCTTCGTCTCCCATTAAAGCTTCACCACTTAATTTGAGAAGAACACGTCTAAAAATAGGTTTGCGATTGATAGTCATAGTTTTGGGGCCAACTTTTATTGAATTATGGATAAAAAATAACCGCGCTTATGTTAAACATAAAAGCGCGGTTATTTTAAAGAATTTCTAAGCGTGACGCAAAAGCAAATAGTACTTTAATTGCATGTATTTTCCTTTTGTATCACAAATAGTATGTCTTACTGACCTTTAGCAGCTGCAATTTGAGCAGCAACTTCAGCAGCAAAATCTTCTTCTTTCTTCTCGATACCTGCACCAACTTCCATACGTACAAAGCCAGTAACTGTTGCGTTTTTCTCTTTAAGAATTTCGCCAACAGATTTTTTCGGTTCCATGATGAAAGCTTGACCAGTAAGAGAAACCTCACCAGTAAACTTCTTCATACGACCAACAACCATTTTCTCAGCGATTTCAGCAGGCTTGCCTTCGTTCATCGCGATGTCGATTTGTACTTGCTTTTCTTTTTCAACAACATCAGCAGGTACGTCATCTGGAGTTAGGTAATCTGGGTTTGAAGCAGCAACGTGCATTGCAACATGCTTAAGTGTTTCTTCATCAGCAACACCCGCAACAACAACACCAATACGCTCGCCATGACGGTACTCAACTAGTTGCTCGCCAGTGATGTACTGAAGACGACGTACATTGATGTTTTCACCAATTTTAGTTACTAGCTCAACACGGTCTTCTTCGAACTTAGCTTGTAAGTCTTCGATAGATGTAGTGTCAGCGATA
This sequence comes from Pseudoalteromonas sp. 3J6, assembly GCF_903995135.1. Taxonomy (GTDB): domain Bacteria; phylum Pseudomonadota; class Gammaproteobacteria; order Enterobacterales; family Alteromonadaceae; genus Pseudoalteromonas. Next base: position 3,365,349 of record NZ_LR877185.1, read on the forward strand.
GCAGCATCTGCAACTTTGTTAGCAAATGCTAGGAAGCTTGCATCTTTAGCAACGAAGTCAGTTTGACAGTTAACTTCTACAAGTACTGCAACACCCGCGTTTTGCTTGATGATGATAGTACCTTCAGCAGCAATGTTACCTGCTTTTTTAGCAGCCTTTGCAGCACCGCTCTTACGCATGTTCTCAATCGCTAACTCGATGTCACCATCAGTCTCAGTTAACGCTTTTTTACAATCCATCATGCCAGCGCCAGTACGCTCGCGTAATTCTTTAACTAGGGCAGTAGTTACAGCCATTAGTAAATCCTCAAATCTGAAATCAGGTTTAGATAAGCGGGTTACCCGCTCCACAAGAATAGCAAGTCTTCACCTTTAAAAGATGAAGACTTGATGACAGCTAATTACTCAGCTTCTACGAAGTCATCTTTTTCAGCTTGAGCAACGATGTTACTCTCACGGCCTTCAGTGATCGCAGCTGCAACAGCACTAGTGTAAAGGTTGATTGCACGGATAGCATCATCGTTACCAGGTACGATGTAATCAACACCGTCTGGGTTAGAGTTAGTATCAACGATTGCAACAACTGGGATACCTAGGTTGTTAGCTTCACGGATAGCAATGTGCTCGTGGTCAGCATCGATTACAAAGATAGCGTCTGGAAGGCCACCCATGTTTTTAATACCACCAAGGCTCTTTTCAAGCTTGTCCATTTCACGAGTAAGCATTAACGCTTCTTTCTTAGTTAACTTCTCGAAAGTACCGTCTTGGCTTTGAGCTTCAAGGTCTTTAAGACGCTTGATTGATTGACGAACTGTTTTCCAGTTAGTCAACATGCCGCCTAACCAACGGTGGTTAACGAAGAATTGATCGCTTTGTAAAGCAGCTTCTTTTACTGCTTCGCTTGCTGCGCGCTTAGTACCAACGAAAAGAACTTTACCTTTGTTTGCAGCAGCACCAGATAAAAACTTAAGTGCAGTGTTGAACATTGGTACAGTTTGCTCAAGGTTGATGATATGTACACGGTTACGTGCGCCGAAGATGAAAGGCTTCATCTTAGGGTTCCAGTAACGTGCTTGGTGACCAAAGTGAACACCAGCTTGAAGCATATCGCGCATTGAAACGTTTGCCATTTTGTAAATCCTCTAAGTTGTTTAGGGTTAGGCCTCCACATATCCCATAGCACCAACACCGCAGTTAAATGAAACTGAAATGCACCCAAGTGTATGTGACGATACGTGTGTGTGTTAAAATAAAATTGTGTTTGCCTTAAATACAAAAAATCATTTAAGAATTTATTTGTAAAAAGACGGCGCGCTTTATACCATATTAAAAATAAATACTCAACGTCTCGTGCAAAAATTGTGCGACGATAATCATCTAAAAACGCAACTTTGGAGCCTCAATGAGCGCTGTGATTAAGACCCCTGAAGAAATCGAGAAAATGCGTGTAGCCGGCCGTTTGGCTGCTGATGTGCTAGAAATGATCGAACCACATGTGGTACCAGGTATCACCACCGATGAGCTAAATACAATTTGTCATGATTATATTGTTAATGTGCAAGATGCTGTTCCTGCTCCTCTTAATTATCATGGTTTTCCAAAATCAATTTGTACCTCAGTAAATCATGTAATTTGTCACGGTATTCCGAATGACAAAGCATTAAAAGATGGTGATAGTGTTAATATTGACATCACTGTTATCAAAGATGGTTACCATGGTGACACATCAAAAATGTTTCATGTAGGCACGCCTAATATCCAAGGTAAACGTCTTGCAGAAGTCACTCAAGAAAGTCTTTACCTTGCCATTAAAATGGTAAAACCAGGTGTTCGCCTTGGTGATATTGGTGCAGCTATTCAAAAATATGCAGAGAGCTTTAACTACTCTATCGTACGTGAATACTGCGGCCATGGTATCGGTAGCGAGTTCCATGAAGAACCACAGGTAATGCATTACGGTAAAGCAGGCACTGGCGAAACATTAAAAGCAGGTATGTGTTTAACTATTGAGCCTATGGTAAATGCGGGCAAACGCCAATGTAAATTACTCAAAGACGACTGGACTGTGGTAACAAAAGACCGTAGTTTATCCGCTCAATGGGAACACACCTTACTAGTAACTGAAAATGGTGTTGAAATTTTAACACTACGATCAGATGATACAATCGATAGAATTATCGAGCACTAATTAAGTGCGCGCTTAATCGCGGTTGTAACAGGTTTTGCCTGTATATCGCTTAAGTGGTTTGCTGTAAGGGGCTAACATAAGTTATTGCCCTTACAGCAAATATATTATAAAAATAAATCTCAAACTTATAATGCAGTCCATATATAGGAGCCAGCCTAAGTGGCATTACCTAACAAAGTAAAAAAGTTGCTCAATGATGCTGAGCAATTAAGCGATTACCGCGATTGCTCCGCCTATTTCTATAAATGGTTGCATAATGAATTCTCAAAACAACCGGTTGGTAAATTAATTAATGCCCGTGCAGAATTTATTGACCGACTGCTGATCAAACTTTTCCAAGTTTATGATTTAGCTCACGAACCAGATCTCGCTTTGATAGCAGTAGGTGGTTATGGTCGTGGCGAGCTACACCCCTACTCTGATATAGATTTTTTATTACTTGTTACGAAACAGCCTAATGATGATATTTGCGAAAAAATCGGTCAGTTTGTCACTATGTTGTGGGATCTTAATCTCGAGATAGGCCACAGTGTTCGTACTATTGAACAAGCCATAGAACAAAAACGTGAAGACGTTACCTTTGCCACCAGCTTATTAGAAAGCCGTCTTATTTTTGGCAATCATATTGAGTTTGAAAAACTCAAAAACCATATTATTGAAACACCGGTTTGGGGCTCAGGTGAATTTTTTGTCGCAAAAGTACAAGAACAAAATTTGCGTCACAGAAAGTGCCACGGCACAGCCTATAATTTAGAACCAAATATAAAAGAAAACCCAGGGGGTCTGCGCGACCTGCAAACTATTATTTGGGTGGCTAAAAAGCACTTTAGAGCCGAAACTCTGCAAGAGCTAATTAATCACGGCTACCTGACTCACGAGGAATATCAAGAGCTGTTAGAGTGTCTTGAGAATTTATGGAATATTCGTTTTGCGTTACATTTAGCTGCAGAACGTTCAGAAAACCGTTTATTGTTTGATCACCAACCCCAAGCTGCAGAAATTTTGGGCTTTGGTAGCGATGGTAAGGCCTCGGTTGAGCGCATGATGAAACGCTTATTCAGAATTATGAGCCGAGTACGTGAGCTCAACCAGATGTTGCTTTCGTACTTTGAGCAAAGTATTTCGCCAGACAGTAGTCAAGCGACCGTTGAAGAACTCGATCTCAACTTTGAGCGCGTTGGCCATCAAATTCGAGTAAAAAGCCCGTCAGTATTCTTCAGGCGCGATCAACTTTTTGTATTGTTTGAGCATATTGCTGACCACCCAGAAATCACCCATATATACCCGAGCACTATTCGCACTATTCGCCAAGTTCGTCGTCGTTTATTGGGCGACCTACAAGACTACGCGGCCTGCCGGGAAGCTTTTCTACGAATCATAAAGCATCCTAATGGTATGGGACGTGCTTTTACGCTGATGCACAAACACGGCATGATTGCCGCTTATTTGCCGCAGTGGCGAAATATTTTTGGCCAAATGCAGTTTGATTTGTTTCATGCCTACACGGTTGATGAACACACCCATAAGCTAATTAATAATATTTATCAGTATTTTGATAAAACTGGGGTTAGCGAATTCCCAATTTGTAGCGAAATTGTCACGCGTATGGATAAACCGGAGCTACTGTATTTAGCCGGTATTTTCCACGACATTGCCAAGGGACGTGGGGGGGATCACTCTGAGCTGGGTGCTGTTGACGCCATTGCTTTTTCTAAATTGCATGGCTTTGCATCATCCGATGGTAAGTTAATTTCTTGGCTTGTTAGCAATCACTTACTTATGTCAGTTACGGCGCAGCGTAAAGATATAAACGACCCAGATGTAATAAAAGATTTCGCATCGCGAGTAAAAACAGAGCGTCAGCTCGATTACCTCTATTGTTTAACGGTCGCCGATATACGCGCTACCAATGACAACTTATGGAATGACTGGAAAAACACGCTACTTCGTGAGCTGTACTTACATACACAACGAGCTTTGCGTCTTGGGCTTGAAAACCCAATGGATCAACGCGACCAAATTCGAGATAAGAAGCATCAAGCTAAGCAACGCCTGATTAATTTGCATTATCACGAGGAACAAATTGACTTAACTTGGAGTCGTTTTAAAGCGAATTACTTTACCGCCTTTAGTGAACAACAAATTTCGTGGCATACAGAGCATTTACTAAAATGCACTGACTTGAGCCTACCTAGTGTTATTGTCTCGAATAAAGCAATGCATGGCGGTACTCAAGTATTTGCATACAGCCCTTACTCAGGTGGACTATTTGCTCGATTAGTCAGTGTTATTGGCTCTAAAAAAGCACAAATTCAACACGCCCAAGTACTGACCACCAAAGATGGCTACGTACTGTTTAACTTTGTTATTTTAGAAGTTAGCGGTGACCCAATTGCCAGTAGCCGTGCACAATCGATTAAACGCGGATTAGAGCAAGCATTGAATGATCCGCGAAAAAAAATACGCTTTAAAAAGAGCCGCTCACAACGCTTTAAAGACTTTAATATTAAACCAAAAATTGTACTGCGCCCGCACCCTCGTAAGGACCGTAGTTTAATAGAAATCCAAGCGGTTGATATACCTGGGCTATTAACTAAAATAGCCGAGGTTTTCCAAGCTTACTTACTCCACATACATGCCGCACGCATTACCACGGTAGGCGAGCGCGCAGAAGATTTCTTTGTGGTATCTAATAACGAATATCAAGCGCTGACTGATGAAGAGCAAGCAAAAATTCATCAGGCATTACGTAAAAAACTCAACGCCGAAATTGAATAAGAGGACACTATGTCAGATTTAAAAACCATGATTGAAAATGCGTGGGATAACCGCGACAACATTAGCCCAGCAACCGTATCAAGCGATATTAAACAAGCAATTATTGATGCACTTGAGCTATTAGATAGTGGCGCAGCGCGTGTTGCAGAAAAAATTTCTGGCGAATGGGTTGTTCATCAATGGCTTAAAAAAGCCGTGCTGCTTTCATTTAGAATTCGTGAAAACCAACCAATGAATGATGGCGTAAATCAATTTTACGACAAAGTACCGCTTAAATTTAGCGACTATACGCCGGAGCAATTTCAGCAAGGTGGCATGCGCGTAGTACCCAACGCCGTTGCCCGTAAAGGCAGCTTTGTAGGGAAAAATGTTGTACTAATGCCATCGTATGTAAACATTGGTGCTTACGTTGATGAAGGCACTATGGTTGATACATGGGCCACTGTAGGTTCATGTGCTCAAATTGGTAAGAATGTACACTTATCAGGCGGTGTGGGCATAGGCGGTGTTTTAGAGCCGCTACAAGCAAATCCTACCATCATTGAAGACAACTGCTTTATTGGCGCACGTTCAGAAATTGTTGAAGGCGTTATTGTTGAAGAAGGTGCGGTTATTTCAATGGGTGTTTACATTAGCCAAAGTACCCGTATTTACGACCGTGAAACCGGTGAAATTCATTATGGTCGCGTACCTGCTGGTGCTGTTGTGGTTCCAGGTGCTCTGCCTTCAAAAGATGGCACTCATAGTTTATACGCTGCGATTATTGTGAAAAAAGTTGATCAACAAACACGCGAAAAAGTAGGCATTAACGCCCTACTTCGCTCAATTGATGATTAAAAAGCAGCTGTAAGTTTTTAGCTGTTAGCGCTAAGCAGGTTAATATTAAACGTAGATTGGGTTGAGTAAAACGAAACCCAACAACACATTAAAGTTAAGTGTATTCGCTAAAATTTAATTACATACAGAAAAAGCTCTAAGCCTGTATAGGTTTGGGGCTTTTTTAGTGCTTTCAAAATACCTCTTCACAAATCTATCCCTTTTAATAGTCTTGCTTTGTTAGATACCAGCATCTATAGTGGAAAAACACATAATTCGATTTTTGAGGATAAATTGTTGCGCCTTTTCGTTTTAGGTTGGTTGGTATTATTAGGTTCAACGCAGGCTATGGCTAATGATTTTACAACGTTTGAAGCTAAACTTAACGAAGCCGAGGATTATCTTGTTGTTAATCCTGCACAATCAATAATCATTCTTGAAAATCTCACAGAACTAAATACAGCTCCTGCTGCGCTATTTATCCGCTGGCACTTGCTTTATGCTCGATCAGCGGTTCCCACCAGTCATTACGATCGGCTTTATAAATCGATTGACGCAATATTTCAGCATCATCAAGCTGACTACTTTAAACAAAAATTGACCACCATAATGAGTGCCTTGGGAATATGGCTTCGCCATGCTGAATATTTAAGCGATGCCCAGCTCTCATTTAAATGTGCTTATAAATATGCGCACAACGATCGCCAACGATTAACACTCACCAACAGTATGGCACTGGTTGCTCGCTCGCAAAACGACTTTGCTAAGGCGCGTGCTTTATACTTAAATAATCTTGATCTCACAACACAATTAACACTTCCTAATGTAACAGCACTTATAAAAAATAATTTGGGCTCTTTAGCACTTGATGAAGGCAATGTTGCTAACGCTGAGCGCTACTTTAGAAGTGCATTAAGCCTTAACCAAAATATTGATAAACGCGCAGGGCAAATTTCGGCTGGGCTTAATTTATTAATGGTTTTTTTAATTCAAGAACATCAGCTTAACTTCGAACGCCTCTACACTCCAACGGCAACTTTGACCCATGCATTTCCCAATGGAGCTAAACAAGCACAGCTAGTTTGGCTTGAATTAGGCTACAAAAATTTAACTGGCGAGTTTATAAGTCAAAAAGATAAACATCAGCTGCAAGCAGCTTACGAGCAATTAGAAAGCGATAAAATGAAGCAATTAATTGCACGTTATTTAGCTAACAAACTTAATGTGACTTTAACCCTACCTGAGCCTATTACGGCTAAAGAGTTTACCAGCCCATGGTTTAACTTAGTAAAGCAATGCAATTGGGAGAAAAGTTTATAGCTTTAAGTTATAAACGTTTATCTGAGCTGAGTTAAACGCCGATGAAATTACACAGAGCTACTCGTCACTGACAGCCGGATTAAAAAGTATGGTTATCAATTTGCTAACACCTATAAATTAACTTTTACCCTCCTTTTTAAAGTATATAAATCAAGCAACTGAATTAGCCAATAAATGGAATATATAATAAGGTAGGCAAGCATACTTGAAAGTTAGCAATTAATATTAAGGATTAATATGACAAAAACTGCTTTACGCTCAACTATTTTGCTACCTGTATTTTTGCCTGCAGTATTTATTATTCTACTCTTGGTCATTGGTACAAGTAGTAACCCTGAACTCGCAGGTCAGGCATTTAGTGTTGCCCTTGCGTGGATAACAGAAACCTTTGGCTGGTTTTATATGTTATCAGTCGCTATCTTCTTGGTATTTATCGTGTGTGTCGCCGCCTCCAGTTGGGGGAATATAAAACTAGGCCCCGATCATGCACAGCCGCAATACAGCTTTGGTGAGTGGTTTGCCATGCTATTTTCTGCCGGTTACGGCGTAGCGCTACTTTATTTTAGTGTAGCCGAGCCAGTACTGCATTACGCATCCCCGCCATCGGGCGCGGCTGAAACCGTAGATGCCGCTAAGCAAGCAATGCAAATTGCCTTTTTTCATTGGGGATTTCATATTTGGGCTATTTATGGAATTGTTGGTTTAGTGCTGGCTTATTTTGCCTTTCGTCATGGTCTGCCGCTGTCTATTCGTTCAGCCTTGTATCCACTAATTGGTGATAAAATATATGGTCCTATCGGCCATACCGTTGATGTATTTGCCATACTAGGCACCTTGTTTGGCATTGCTACCACACTCGGACTTTCGGTAACTCAAATCAACGCGGGGCTACACTATTTATGGCCCGATATTCCTATTAATACTACAGTACAGATTACCGCGATTGCTATTATTACTGCCGCAGCAACCCTCTCTGTAATCGCAGGGATGGATAAAGGGGTAAAACGTTTATCAATCGTGAATATGACCTTAGCGGTTTCATTAATGGCCTTTGTATTTTTTATTGGCCCAACTATTCATATTTTAGAATCGTTTTTACAAAATACCGGCAGTTATCTTAGTGGTATTGTTGAGCGGACCTTTAACTTACAAGCCTATAGTCGCAGTGATTGGATTGGGAACTGGACTTTATTTATATTTGGCTGGACGATTGCGTGGGCGCCGTTTGTTGGGATGTTTATCGCAAAAATTAGTCGCGGTAGAACTATTAGGCAATTTGTTGTTGGTGTAATGTTAGTTCCCACTATTTTTACTTTTTTATGGTTCTCAGTTTTTGGCGATACAGCACTGAATTTAATAATGAATGAAGGCTTTGATACGCTCATTGGTGATGTACAAGCAAATCATGCCGTCGCGTTATTTCAATTATTTGAAGTGTTACCGTTATCATTTTTTATTTCGCTACTCACGGTTATCTTAATTGTTACCTTTTTTGTTACCTCATCTGATTCCGGCTCTTTGGTAATCGATTCACTCGCTTCAGGTGGAAATATTAATACACCGGCATGGCAGCGCGTGTTTTGGGCGGTACTTGAAGGCGCTGTGGCGGCTGTTTTATTAGTGGCTGGTGGCTTAAGTGCACTGCAAACCATGACCATTGCCAGTGCGCTGCCCTTTGCTATCATTATGCTAATTGCCACTGCGGGGCTTTGGCGAGCGCTAAGAATTGAGGGCCATCGCGATACCAGCCTACAAGCACATTCACTCAATAGTCGTAATATTGATCTATCCCATTGGAAACGCCGTTTAGCGGCTATGGTTAATTACCCCAATAAAGAAAAAGTACATACTTTTATTGGTAGCGTAGTCGTTGAGGCAATGAAAGCCGTACAAGCAGAATTTAAATCTCGACAATGGCATGCCGTGGTGGAATTTGATACTGATTTAGGACGCGCTCATTTAACTGTACTACGTCATGAGCATGTGGATTTTGTTTATGATATTCGCCTTACCGAGCACCCTATGCCGAGCTTTGCTTACTCAGAGCTGCGCCCAGATAATGATAATACTGAAATGTATTATAAGGCTGATGTATTTTTACGTCGTGGTGGTCTGTCGTACGATGTTTATGGCTACAATGAAGATGATATTGTGAAGGATATTCTTGATCAGTTTGAGAACTACTTACACTTTTTAGGTAACAGCCCCGGCGAACTACCTTGGGATATGGCTGAGCATGATGACATGTTAAATATCGATAAAGCTTAACTGATACAGCCAGTATTGAGAAAACGGTAATTAAAAATAAAAAAGGCACTGTGAAGTGCCTTTTTATTTACTCAAATCTAATTAATTACAACGCGTTAAATACGTCATCTGTTTTAGCAGCGCAAATGAAGTCATTTTTATGCAGACCTTTAATTGAATGGCTCCACCAAGTCACGGTTACTTTGCCCCATTCGGTTAATAGACCTGGGTGATGCCCTTCGTCTTCAGCCATATCACCTACCTTATTGGTAAACGCAATGGCTTGTTTAAAGTTTTTAAACTTATAAACGCGCTCTAACTGCATAATACCGTCGCGTACTTCTGGCACCCAGTCAGGGATTTTTTTAATTAATTCAGCCAATTCAGCATCAGATACTTTTGGTGCATCTGCATGACAGGCTTCACATTTTTGTGCACTTAATGAAGACATTTTAAATCCTTAGTTTAGCGTTACTTTTTTCAAAAATTAACTAGCTAATTTTTCTTTTGGAGGAAACTTAGGGTCGTGCAAACCAAGTGATTTAGCTTGCTCAACTAAAGTCATTATATCCATTTGAGATATTTCAAACAGATCATGAATCGAATTTATCGTGTAATACAATGGTTGCATAATATCTATACGGTACGGTGTACGTAGCACATCTAACACATTCATTGGATTAATCTCTGGTGTATCTGAATACACGTATTGGGTTTCCCCTGGGCTTGATAAAATACCGCCACCGTAAATACGCAATCCTTTTTCAGTTTGCATCAAACCAAACTCAACGGTAAACCAGTACATGCGCGCTAAATAAACGCGATCTTTTTTCTCTGCCGCGTATCCTAGTTGCCCATACTTGTGGGTAAATTCTGCAAAGTCAGGATTGGTTAGCATGGCACAATGACCAAATATCTCATGAAAAATATCGGGTTCTTGTAAGTAGTCAAATTCTTCACGGCTACGAATAAAGGTCGCTACAGGAAATTGCTTGTTAGCGAGTAACCTAAAAAACTCATCAAAATCGATAAGTGCAGGTACAGGTGCAACCTGCCAACCTGTGGTTGCTAAAAGTACTTCGTTTAGCTCACTCAGCTGTGGGATACGATCATGAGGCAGATTGATTTTTTTCAATCCTTCCATGTACTCATCACAGGCTTTGCCTTCAATGCACGCAAGTTGGCGTGCTACAAGCTCAGACCAAATTTTATTTTCTTCATCGCTCCAATGTATAACCCCATTTTCATCAGGTGTTTTGGAGGTGTAATTACTTGCTTTAGCCATAAATACCTTCTTTGGGATAAAACCCTAAATCGGTGTCAAAATAACAGCCAAATGCTTGGCTATTCGATGTAGCCATACTATGCAAAAGTGAACAAAAGTTTAATAGCTTGACGCAGAACAATACTTTTGCAGATCACACAGATCGTAAATTTAAAATTACAGCAAAGCAAAGATAAAAACACACACCATATTTACTGGCATCTACAGATGGAAATATTCGTAAACAATAAATTACACCTCAGGATATTTTAGTAAATGCTTGGTTGAGATCGTTAATAATATCGTTAACATCTTCAAGTCCAACTGATAATCGAATTAAACCATCACTAATTCCAGCAGCTAGTCTTTCTTCGGGAGTGTATGGCGAATGCGTCATCGATGCTGGGTGTTGAATGAGCGTTTCAGCATCGCCTAAGCTAACCGCTAATGTGCACAGTTGCATACTATCAATAAACTGCTCACCGTCGGCTAAGCTCCCTTTAATTTCAAAGGCAATAACACCGCCAGCCGCTTTCATTTGCTTACCAATGTACTTGTAACCCGGGTGAGACTTAAGCCCAGGGTAATACACTTTATTTACTTGCGGATGAGCTTCTAAATACTCAGCAATCGTTTGCGCACTTTGGCAATGGCGTTCAATGCGAATAGCTAAAGTTTTTAAGCCGCGATTTATTAACCACGCATCGTGTGGACTAATAGTGGCACCAATATCTTTAAGCACGGTCATTTTAATCTGTGTAATATGCTCAAGTGAACCACACACAATACCCGCAACAACATCGCCGTGACCATTTAAATACTTGGTCGCGCTATGCATTATAATATCGATACCGTACTTTTTTGGTGACTGCAGCAGCGGGGTTAAAAACGTATTGTCGACCACACTCAGTAAATTATGCTGTTTAGCCACATTGCCAATAAGTGCTAAATCAATCACTGCCATGGTTGGGTTGATTGGTGTTTCTACAAATATCATTTTTGAATTAGGCTTAATGGCTGCGCGCAGTTCACTTTCATTGGTCATATCAACAAAGGTGACTTCAATTCCCCATCGCGGCAACATATGCGCAAAAAAAGCAAAAGTGCAGCCATACAGAGCGCTTGATGCAATTAAGTGATCGCCTTGCGATAGGAAGCTTAGTACCGAAGCCGATACAGCCCCCATACCTGTTGCCGTGGCGGCGGCGGCCTCACAGCCTTCTAATTGCGCCACTTTTTGCTCAAGTTCAGTCGTGGTTGGGTTACCTAAACGCGTGTAAATATAACCGGGCTCTTCACCTGCAAAGCGGGCAGCACCTTGGGCGGCACTTTCAAAATGAAACGTAGACGTTTGATACAAAGGTGAGGTTAATGCGCCATGCGGATCATTTGCTTTTTGTGGACCATGGATACATTGGGTATTTTGATGATGCTTGCTCATTGTGTGTTCTCGTTTTTATTATGTGTGTCAATAGCATAAATAAAACGCACCGCACTTAAAATCACAAGCATGCCGGATGCTCAGATGGCTATTTGTGCAAACTTTACCCAAAAAGCTGTACACAAATATTGCCAACGAAGTCTCACTACTTAGTTTCAGCTCCCTTACGGCTCATAATTTTACTCGCAATCCCTTGGACTGTGCCTTTTAACAAGCTACGCTTGTTTTCAAGACGCGGTAAGGGTCGGCTTAATTCCATAGCTTTGTAACCAATACGCGCTGTAAATATACCGGCACTAACACCTTGTGCAGCTCGCCCTGAAAGCTTGCCTAATAATTCAGCACTGAGTGCCGTGGCAGCTAAATCAGAAACGAGCTCTGCACTACCTACAAACATTACTTGCTTAATAAGCATGCGGTAAAGTTTAATGCGGCTGGCATAACCAAAGCCAATGCCATATATTCGGCCTATTTGCTCTATTAATTTAGTGCCACGCCACAGCACAGCCATCATATCCACCAGCGCAATTGGGCTTAGAGCAACTAATAAAGCTGACTCTGTTGCAAAACGGTTTATTAACTTTTTAGCTTGATTGTCTTGCGTTATCAGTAAGCTATTCGCGTACAGAGACATTATTTCTTTGTCACTGTGGTGCGTAGCGACCTGATTTTTAAAGTTTTCGAAATTATCTAATTGCTGATGTTTATTAAGCTTTTCAAGCCAAGGTATCGCCCCGCCTACCTGCTCACTATTGAGCAAACGGTTAGCTTCATGGCGGTGTAGCTGATTACGCTTTAAGCTGCGTAACATTCTATATTCACGCCACAATAAACGCGATATCAGTAGTACACCGGTTATTACAGCGGTTAAGTACACCCCACCTAAAATAACCGACTGCTGAAACGCCAATACAATTGAAAATGCGAACTCAAGTAATATTAAAACAATAAAGCTCAGTGCAAATAGGCCTTTAAGGGTTTGCCACTTAGACTTTTTATATACAGGCTCAATATCGATTTCAGGTTCAATTAGATCGTCGCTATCTTTGCTAAGCTGCTCACTTTGTCCCTGCTCTACTAATTTAGCCGCTAATAAATCTGGTTCATTTTGCTCAATATTTTGGGCATTAATACGACGCCCAGCTTGAAATTGGTGTGTTGACTCACTCATGTTAACTTATCTCCTAACAAGTACTGCATCACATGGTCTAAGCGAATGTGCTTAAGCTGTTGATCTGGGCTTGGCATAGGTGCAAATGATAAAAACTCAAACCCATGTGCTGGCCACTCACTTTTATTAAGCATTCTGCTCGGCGGCTGAGGAGGCAGGTAAGTTAGCCACTGTTGTTCATTCAATGGCTTGCCATAGATACAGTCGAGTGTTTGCCCTTTATCAACCACTTGGCGGGGCACAGTGGCAGCAATTGATGACATCGCCAATGTTTCTATTTTAACCCCATCAAATTTTAAGTGATTACTTTGCTCTTTAACTAACGAATCGAGTAACAATGCAAGATCTTTGTGATGCTTCGCACTGATGTGATCGGACTTATTAGCAGCAAATAATATTTTATCTATATTAGGTTTAAACAAGCGTTTAAAAAAACCGGAATCACCATAGCTAAAGTGTGACAATAACTGATTGATCACTCGACTTTGCTCAGCCAACGTTTCATAACCTTCATTTAATGCACTCAGTACATCTACCAAGACGATTTGACGGTCAAAATGGCGAAAATGCTCATTATAAAAAGGTTTAACGACTTCTTTTACGTAAGCATCAAAACGTTTAATTAAATGCGCTAAGTTAGAACCCGCTACTACATCGTCACTTATTTTTTTAGGACTAATTGGAAAAAATAGTAATAATGGTGCACCTTGCAAGTCACCCGGCATTAACATACGCCCTGGCTGTAACATGGCAAGCTTAGTGTCTTTTTTTAGCCCTACCAACATGGTTTGATAACATCGTGCAATATCAGCCAGTGCGTTTTCATCTACCGGTGCATCTAAATCAATCAGCTCTATGGATTGCAAAAATTCAGCTGAGCTTTGGTTACGTGGCGTTTGGCTTAGCAATGGATATTGTTGCTCGCACCATTGCTTAAAGCTTTGCGCGAGCATAGGTAGGTCAAGCAACCACTCACCAGGATAGTCAATAATATCTAAATACAGCGTCGATTGTGGTGAGAAATGACCGCGCAGACCCGCGTTGCTTTGATATTTAATCGCCAAACGTAAAGTATTAATTCGCTCGGTAGAAGCGGGCCATGCAGGGTCGCCTTCACTTGGTAGTAAAGCACTTATTGCACGGTTGTAATCAAAAGTGGGAACATTTAATGCCTCTTGCGGCACAATTTTAGTAGCAATGTGGCGGTGTTCACGCATTACATCGAAAAAAGGTAAGTTGTTGTCATTCGCCTGAGAGGTTAAATGCTTAACTAACGCGCTAATAAACGCCGTTTTACCACTGCCGCTCAGCCCTGTTACGGCAAGTTTAACGTGTTGATCTAAACTACGGTGCAGGGCTTTTTGTGCTTTGCCTTTAACGCTTTTAAAGGTCTTTTTTGCAAATGATTGGCTCATAAAGTGTTTTGCACCTTAGTTGCCGTCATTGATCACGCTGCAAACAAGGTGCTTATTAATCCTTTAAAGTTTATTAATTTCACGGCTGACCGTAAACTCGCTTGAAGTAACGTAGCGTTCCATGTTTTGAAGGCGGCTATCTACACGGGTCAATCGCTCTTTTAAGTCTTGAAGCGCACGACGCGGTGGCTCGCCTTTTTGCCATACTTTAAATTTTACTTCTAGCGGATCACCGCCATAGGTTGATTGTGTTTTATTTACATTACTGGGTTGTTTTTTATCTAAAATAAACCACGCTGCAATATACGCTACCACAAATAATGGGCCACCGGTTAGTAGTACAGCACTAACAAAAATAATGCGAACTAACCATAACTCCATATTAAAGTAGTCACTTAATCCCGCACATACACCGGCAATTTTACCGCGTTGTGGGTCTCTTAATAATTCGCGTTTGGTGTTCATACTTTTTGTCTCCACTGTGGTGACTCTTGATCAAGTAAAGCTTCTAATGTCTCGATTCTATCAGTCATTTTTTCAGCTTTTTGAGCAAGTTCCAATAACTGGTGATGCTCATGCTCGCTTAACCCTTGGCTTACCTGCTTTTTGCTTCGGTAGTGTAAAATTAACCACAATGGCGCAACAAAAATCATAAACATAACAAATGGTACAATTATTACGTCTGAATCAAACATAATCCTCTCCTAACTATCCGTATTCAATGTTGATGTCAGGGGCACAAGGCCCCTGTTTTATATTTATTTATTCGAGAGTTTCTTTTTAAGTTCAGCTAACTCGTCGTCAATTTTTTCATTCTTTTGTAAATCAGCAATTTCATCTGCTAACGTTTGTTTACCCAAATCATAAGACTCTATTTGAGATTCTAGCCCATCAATTTTGGTTTCGTAACGTTCAAAACGATTAAGTGCATCATCTACTTTAGAACTATCAAGTGCTTTTTTAACCTCAAGGCGCGACTCAGCCGAGCGTTGACGTAAAATAATCGCTTTTTGACGTGCTTTAGCGTCCGCTAGTTTCTCTTGTAGCGTAGTCACTTCTTGCTGTAGTTTCTCGATATGAGATTCTACATGATCAAGTTCACTTTCTACTGCAGCGACTGCATCGGCTGATTTTTGCTTTTCAAGTAAAGCTGAGCGAGCTAAATCATCACGATCTTTGCTCAGTGCTAATTCGGCTTTGTCTTGCCAATCGCTTACTTGAGCTTTTAGTGTATCTACGCGACGTACTAATTCTTTTTTCTCAGCAAGGGTTTTTGCTGACGTAGAGCGTACCTCTACTAGTGTATCTTCCATCTCTTGGATAATAAGACGAACCATTTTTTCAGGATCTTCTGCTTTATCTAAAATGGCATTGATATTAGAATTAACAATGTCTGCAAAACGTGAAAAAATTCCCATAACATATACCTCTATTATTTAATCTAAATGTGTCTGCTATTATTAGTATCAATATGCTTGCCAACTTTTATATTTTTAAAATACCATTTATTTTCAATATGTTAAATGTAAATTACAAATTACTTTTGTTATCCTCCATAATGAAATACACTAACTGTTAGTAAAAATGACTAAGAGTTAGGAAATATGAGTCAATATCGCCAACAGGACAATTTACTTGGCCAATCAGACAGCTTTTTATCGGTGCTTGATCAGGTTTCGCAACTGGCTAACCTAGATAAACCCGTACTTATTATTGGTGAACGTGGTACCGGTAAAGAGCTAATTGCAGCACGTTTACACTTTTTATCCAAACGCTGGGATCAAAGTTACGTCAAGCTTAACTGTGCGGCATTGAACGAAAACCTGCTCGAGAGTGAATTATTTGGTCATGAAAGTGGCGCTTTCACAGGCGCAAGTAAACGCCATGAAGGCCGCTTTGAGCGCGCCAATAGTGGTACCTTGTTCTTAGATGAGTTAGCAAATACCTCTGCCATGGTGCAAGAAAAGCTATTAAGAGTGATTGAGTATGGTGAGTTTGAACGTGTTGGCGGCAAGCAAACCGTTAAAGTAGACACTCGCTTAGTCTGTGCAACCAATGAAGACTTACCCCATTTAGCACAACAAGGTGAATTTAGAAGTGATTTACTCGATAGACTCGCGTTTGATGTGATCACCTTACCGCCACTGCGTGAACGTCAAGATGACATTATGTTGCTGGCTGAACAGTTTGCGATGAACATGGCACGAGACCTTGAGTGGGAGCTATTTAGTGGTTTCACCCGCAGTGCACAAGAAAGTTTACTCAGTTATGAGTGGCCGGGTAATGTCCGTGAACTTAAAAATGTGGTAGAACGAAGTCTGTATCGCCACGGCAATGAACATATTCCTGTACATAAAATTATTTTAGACCCATTCGAAAGTCGCTTTAGACCTAAAGCCCGCATAAAACATGCACAAGCACCTGCTATAATACAATCTGAACCGACTACTCATGCACAGCCTATAGAAGCGCCTGTAGCATTGAGTTCAAGTACCAAAGAACCTGAGTTTCCATGCGACTTAAAAACGCTCTCTAATGAATTTGAAATTACATTGATAAAAAAAGCATTAGAACATAGCCAATTTAATCAAAAGAAGACTGCAGAAGTACTTGGTTTAACGTATCATCAACTACGTGGTTATTTGAAAAAATACAATTTGCTAGAATAGTAGAGGTTGTGCGGGTGCATAAATTATTACTTGCTTTAATATCATTGAGCTTAGTAGGTTGCATTGATAGTAAAGAAGAAATCTTAGAAGAAAAAAACCATGGCCTCGTTTATTGCGCCGAGGCTAATCCTGTGTCGTTTAACCCACAAGTCACAACCACAGGATCAACTATCGATATTATTGCTAACCAGTTATACGACCGGTTAATTAGTATTGACCCCGTGACCGCCGAATTTAAGAGTGAACTTGCCACTGATTGGAAGATCAGTAAAGACGGTAAATCGGTTACCTTCACTTTGCGCAAAGGAGTTAAGTTTCATACCACCTCTTATTTCACTCCTAGCCGTGAATTTAACGCTGATGATGTAATATTTACTTTTAGTCGATTATTCGACGTTTATAATCCTTATCACTTTATTGGCGATGCTAATTACCCTTACTTTCAAAGTGTGGGGATTGACCAGCTAATTCGTAAAATTGTTAGAGTCTCTGATCATCAAGTCCGATTTGAGTTATTTAATGCCGAGAGCAGCTTTTTAGCTAATATGGCGACCGATTTTGCTGTCGTGCTCTCTAAAGAATATGCCATGGCGCTCAAAGCTAATAATCAAGAAAACCTATTTGATCAATACCCGATTGGCACAGGCCCCTATATTTATAAAGAGTACCGACGCGATCATTTAGTGCGCTTTTATAAAAACGCTGATTATTGGAAGCATGAGGTTGCCCTTGAGCAATTGGTGTACGACATTACCCCAAATGGTACCACCCGTATTGCTAAAATATTGACCAAAGAGTGTGATGTAACCGCACACCCGAGTAGTGCCCAATTAAGTATTTTAGCGCAGCGTGATGATATTAACGTTGAAAGAGAAACTAACTTAAATATTGGTTACTGGGCATTTAATACCGAGCGTCCACCGTTTGATAACTTAAAAGTACGTCAAGCATTGGTTCATGCCATTGATATAGATAAAATAATGCAAGCGGTATATTACGGGAATGGACTGCGTGCACAATCTATTCTTCCGCCTACGTCATGGGCATTTGAACTACAAAAAAACATGCCTATTTTTGACCCACAGTTAGCGAAAAAATTATTAACTGAAGCTGGTTTTCCAAAAGGCTTTGATATGAGCATTTGGGCTATGCCGGTAAGCCGTATTTATAACCCCAATGCCCGCAAAATGGCTGAGCTAATGCAAAGTGATTTACGCAAAATTGGCGTTAATGTAAATATTGTAGAATATGAATGGAACACCTTTATTCAACGCATTGGAGAACATCGCCACGACAGTGTGTTATTAGGTTGGGCAGCTGATACGCCTGATCCCGATAACTTTTTTAGCCCATTATTAAGTTGTACTGCGACATTCAGCGGCAAAAACCCCGCAAACTGGTGTAATCCTGAATTTGATTTACTGCTAACCAAAGCGTTAGACACCACAGATTTAAATTTACGTAAACAATATTATGACGCAGCACAGAGTATGATCATCAAACAATTGCCTCTACTGCCAATTGCCCACGGCATGCGTTTTCAAGCAAGTAGTGCAGATGTTGAGGGCATTACCTTAGGGCCATTCGGTGCTATTTCGTTGGCTAACGCGAGGAAAAAATAATGATCTTAGATTATATTTTACGCCGCCTCGGACTGTTATTTTTTATGGTGTTACTACTCAGTATTTTTACCTTTTCGTTGAGTTACTTATTTCCCGGCGATCCACTCAGTAATTTAAGCGGCATACCAGATACTAACTTCACCCAAAATGCGCAGTTAGAAGAAAAGTACTTGTTTAACAGTAACTACTTTATGCAGTACATCGCCTTTGTGGGACGAATTTTACAAGGGGACTGGGGAATGTCATTCGCCTCGGGGGGCAGTGTTTTCGCCCATGTGATTGATTTAATCCCTGCAACGTTAGAGCTAAGTATTTACGCGTTATTTATTTCGGTGGTAGTGGGTGTGCCTGTCGGTATTTTAGCGTCGGCATATAATAAACAATGGCCTGATAAATTTATTAGCTCTACAGCGATGATTGGCTATTCTATGCCGATTTTTTGGCTGGCATTATTATTAATCATGATTTTTTCGCTCCAACTTGGCTGGTTTCCCATGTCGGGGCGAGTGAGCTTGTTGTATGAGATACCCGCGAGCACAGGATTTATTTTACTTGATATTTTACTCGCTGATTTTCCTTACAATGGTTTGGCCATGTTAGATGCGCTGCATCACCTTACTTTACCTACTATTGTACTTGCGATGTATCCAACCACGGTATTAGTGCGCTTTACTCGCGAATCGATGTTAAAAGTGATGGATCAAAACTTCATTAAAACAGCTCGCGCCAAAGGGCTTACTCGTGGGCAGCTTATTATTCATCACGCCCTAAGAAATGCCTTACTACCGGTTATAAAACAAATAGGTTTGCAGTTTAGTACCTTGATTACCTTAGCGATGATCACTGAAGTTATTTTTTCGTGGCCTGGGATCGGTCGCTGGTTAATAGACAGTATTTATCAACGTGATTATCCCGCCATACAAGGTGGGTTAATGGCCGTCTCTTTATTTATTATTATTGCCACAATTATGGCCGAACTGACCTACACCCTACTCGATCCTCTGTCTCGGAACCAAGCGCATGGCAAAGTTTAACTTATTTTCAGAAGATTCAAATAAATCGCCATTAGCGAGACTCTGGCGAAAGTTTAAAAATAACCACCCTGCACTGGTTGGTTTATGGGTGTTTATTGCCTTTAGCCTGTTAGCGGCTACTGCGCCTTTTCTTGCGCCTTATGGGGTAAATCAACAGCACAGTGATGCACTATTACTGCCTCCCTCGTGGAATGAAATGGGCGATGTGCGGTTTATACTTGGCACCGATGATTTAGGCCGAGATGTGCTGTCTCGTTTAATGAATGGCGCCACATATACGTTCGGGTTATCGGTTGTGGCTGCACTGATCACCACTGTTATTGGTGTGTTGGTAGGTACCTTTGCAGGGATCAGTAAAGGCATACGTTCTAGTTTTTTGAACCACTTACTGGATGTAACGCTGTCAATTCCCTCATTGTTACTGGCCATCATTATTATTGCCATACTCGGCCCTGGATTAATGAATACCGTATGGGCAATTATTTTGGCCTTATTACCCCAGTTTATTCATTCAATTAGAAACCTGATAGTCGACGAACTTGGCAAAGATTATGTTACAGCCTACCGCTTAGATGGCGCCTCTAAATGGCATATTTTATCACGCGGGATTTTTCCTAATGTGTATGAGTATATTGTGGTTATTTTTACGATGGCGCTTTCTACTGCTATTTTAGATATTGCGGCGTTAGGGTTTTTAAAACTGGGTGCACAGCCGCCGACTACTGAATGGGGCGCAATTTTAGCAGAGAACTTAGGACTTATATATTTAGCACCTTGGACGGTAGCATTGCCGGGCGTGCTGTTATTTTTAGCGGTTCTTTCAACAAACTTAGTGGGCGATGGACTTCGCAAAGTTTTACAAGCGCGTAAGGCCGATTAGATGCAGTTACTAGATATTCGAAATTTAACCATTGAACTTCAAACTTCCGAAACCGCCATTCGTGCTGTTGATCGCGTAAGCTTTAGTTTAAAAGAAGGTGAAGTACACGCTTTAGTGGGCGAATCAGGCTCTGGCAAAAGCTTAATTGCAAAAGCCATTGTCGGCGTGCTTAATGAGCGTTGGGTGATAACCGCAGATAGAATGCATTGGCGTGGTGTTGACTTAATGCGCTTAACACCAGAGCAACGCCGTAAAACGGTTAGCCAAGACATTGCGATGATTTACCAAGACCCCAGTCGCTGTCTAGATCCTACTGCTAAAATATTTAACCAAATCGCTGAAACACTGCCTGAAGTGGCTGCTAAAGGATTTTTCTTAAAACGCAACCGAGAGCGTAAAGACCGCGTTAAAGCCTTAATACATAAAGTAGGTATTAAAAATCATGAAGCGGTGCTTGATAGTTACCCGCATGAGCTCTCTGAGGGCGTATGCCAAAAGGTCATGATAGCCATGGCGATTGCCCGCACACCTAAGTTATTAATTGCAGATGAGCCAACAACCGCACTAGAAAGCACCACCCGAGCACAGGTGTTTAGGTTATTAAAAAGTTTAAATCAGCTAAAGAACATGTCTATTTTGATGATCTCTCATGAGCTGGAAGAAATTGTTAATTGGTCGCATGGTATTCATGTGTTGTACTGCGGTCAAATGGTTGAAGCAGGTCCAACACACCGTATTTTTAGCCAACCTCGTCATCCGTATACGCAGGCTTTACTAAAAAGCCTGCCCGATTATGAGCATGGTTTAGCCCATAAAGAACCCTTTTATGCGCTTAAAGGCACTATTCCAACATTACAACATTTACCGATTGGTTGTCGACTCGGTCCACGTTGCCCACAAGCACAAAAAGAATGTGTGGTTGCGCCTAAACTTTCAAAGCATCATGGTCATAGCTACGCCTGTCACTTCCCGCTGATCAAGGAAATAAAATAATGCAGCCACTGTTAAAAGTTCAAGCCTTATCAAAAACCTTTAACATGCGAGCGGGTCTATTTAGCCGTAAAAAGTTTGATGTTTTAAAAAACATCTCATTTTGCATTGGTAAAGGTGAAACAATTGCCATTATTGGTGAAACAGGCTCAGGAAAAAGTACCCTGGCTAAATTATTAGTGGGTGCATACAGTGCCGATAGCGGGCAGATATTATTGGAGAATAACACTATAGAAAACAATGGTAATCGTGATGCGCAGTGTCGTTATATCCGAATGATTTTTCAAGACTCCGCCACCTCATTGAACCCAGCAGTGACCATTGCTGAAATGCTCGATGATTGCCTAAAATTCAATACTGATTTTGATAAAACTCAACGTAGTGAAAAAATTGGCAGTACGCTGCTTAAAGTGGGTCTACTGGTCGATCATCAGCAATACTATCCGCATATGTTTAGTGTGGGGCAATTACAGCGTGTAGCGCTCGCTCGCGCGCTTATATTAGATCCTAAGGTTGTTGTACTCGATGAGGCACTTTCATCGCTTGACCCTTCTGTAAGAGCGCAAATAGTAAACCTATTACTTAAACTACAGCTTGAAACTGGATTAACCTATATTTTGATCACCCATCATTTAAGTTTAGTGCGCCATATTAGCGACCAGTTAGTGGTACTCAATAAAGGTGAAATAGTTGAATACGGCGCTACAGAAACTATTTTTCAAAACCCGCAGTCAAAGGTTACCCAGCGCTTATTGAGTTGTTAATGTCTAAACAAACAAAAAAGGCGCCAATTGGCGCCTTTTTTAATTTAGCTATTACTTATTCAGCTGCTTGAGCTGCTTTTGGTACATTAAGCTCTGCTTGTTGCTTAAGCGATTCAATGAATACCGTATAGTTTTTCTGCGCTTGCGCCATAGTAATGTTTTGCTTCATTTGTGGCTCAATGTTGTCACTCACTGGTGCATCATTTACCGCTTTAAGCGCAACAATCGCTGCATCGCCATTATTTAAGTTAACCATATCATATACAGCCGCATCACTAGGATGTGCCATTTTGAATACTTGGGTAACAATAGCAGGTGAAACAGCAAAGCTTTCACGAGTTAGTTGCGACTCTTGACGAACGTTTAGTGATTGCTCAGCAGCCACATCGTTTAAGCTCTTGCCCTCTTTTACTTGTGCAAATAACGTGCGTGCTTTTTCTTTTGCAAGGTCTGACGCTTTTTCATTTACTAAGCGTGTTTTAATTTGCTCACTTACTTCGCTTAATGCTTTCGTTGCCGCAGGTTGGTGCTCATTTACACGCACTACAATCACGTGCTCATTGCCAAGCTCAATCACTTCTGAATTCACTTTATCTTCAAGTAATTCAACTGATGATAACGCAGTGATTACCGCCGGATTATTAAGCGGCTCAGGAAGTGCGCTAAGCGCAAGCAAAGAAGTAGATTGTACTTCTACACCCGCCACCTCAGCAGCATCGTCTAAGCGATCAGAAATCTCAAAGGCTAATGCCCCCATTTCTGTTTGCTTCTCGTAAAACGCATCTACTTTTTCAGCTTGCTCAAGTTCAGCTCGTAAGTCAGCTTTAACTTCATCAAATGGTTTAACTTGTTGAGTTTGTAGATCAGTCAGTTTGATGATGTGATAACCAAACTCAGAGGCAACAACGTCAGAGTAATCACCTTTGTTTTGCAATGCGAACGCTGCATCTTCAAATGCTGGTTCCATAACATCACGTTCAATCCACTCTAAATCGCCACCCATTTCTGCACTAACAATGTCATCTGACGATGTCTCTGCTAGCTCAGCAAAATCAGCACCAGCGTTAAGCTGGGCAAGTAACGACTCAGCTTTCGCTTTAGCCGCATCATCATCTTCGCTATTGTCGATTAGAATATGCGACACACGACGCTTTTCTGGTTCAACATATTGCGCTTTACTCTGCTCGTAATATGCTTTTACATCGTCTTCGCTTACCGATGCAACATCAATATCATCTGCATTTAGTTCGATGTAATTAACTGAAATTAATTCAGGTGATAAAAATTGGCCTGCGTTTAATTCATAGTAATCCGCAACTTCTTGCTCTGTAACTTCAACATCAGCCTGCATTGCTTGTTTATCAATTACTAGGTAATCAATACTACGGGTTTGTTGTTGCAGTGCAATGGCTGATTTAAGCTCATTTGGCAGTGCAAAGTCAGTACCCGCAACAGCAGATACTAATTGGCTACGCGTCATATCATCACGCAGGTATTCACGAAATGCGTCAGGTTGAAAGTTCATTTGACGAATAACTTGTAAATAACGGTCGTTATTAAACTTGTCGCCAATTTTAAAATAAGGTAGCTCTAAGATTGTTTTACGAACGCTTTCATCACTTACGCGCAAACCAAGCTCAGCAGCTAACTGGCTTTGTAATTCTTGTTGTACTAAACGGTCAATCACGCCTTGACGGATTTGAGCCATATAAGTTGGATCAGCTGCTATTTGGGTAAAGTACTCACCAAATTGTTGTTCTAAGCGGCTACGTTCATTTTGGAACGCACGGCTAAATTCTGTTTGGCTAATTTTAATTCCATTTACTTCAGCAACGGGTTGTTCTGTGGTTTGACCTAAGTAACTACCGATCCCAGCTAAGGCAAAAGATAAAATCACCGCGCCTAAAATGACTTTGGCTACCGGCCCTTGCGAACCTTCTCTGATTTTCTCAAGCATTTGTTTATCTCTTTTCTGAGCAAGGTATTTTCTACCTTGTCATATGTAAAAAAAGCGTATCTTACCAGATACGCTTTTTCACTTGAAGTAACTGGCGGTGAAGTAACTTAATTTATCGATTGCAATAATTAAGCGTATCTTTACTCGCCATAACTAAATTGTTTACACAATGATTAGTTTACTGCGTCTTTAAGCGCTTTACCGGCTTTGAAAGCTGGGATGTTAGCTGCAGCAATTTGAATCGTTTCACCAGTTTGTGGGTTACGACCTGCACGAGCAGCACGCTCACGTACAGAGAAAGTACCAAAACCAACAAGTGCAACTGAGTCGCCATCTTTTAGCGCGCCAGATACAGATTCGATGAATGAATCTAGTGCACGACCTGCAGCCGCTTTAGAAATGTCAGCATCAGCTGCGATTTGATCGATTAATTGAGATTTATTCACAATATCATCCTCTTTCATTGTTGTTATCAAGAGCGATTGTTTTTTAAACTAACATCACTGTTTTGAAATTTTTGAGCAATTTTTTTAAAGCTCATATGATTATATTTTTCTTAAGCCTAGGCCCTGCAAGGGCTAGGCTTGAAAACCAGTGCTTAACTTATCATACCGTTTAGATTTGAAAAGCCCCTAAAAGCACTTTTTTTGGCTTTTTTACTGCTTTTTTGGTGTTTCGACTGAAAAACTATCAACTGGATGCACTAAAGCAAGCTTTAATACTTCGTCAATCCACGTAACTGGGTGAATCTCAAGACCCGCCAATACGTTATCAGGTATCTCTTTTAAGTCACGTTCGTTAATTTTAGGGATCACCACCGTTTTAATACCACCACGGTGAGCCGCTAATAATTTCTCTTTTAAACCACCAATAGGCAGTACTTCACCACGCAGGGTAATCTCACCCGTCATGGCCACATCAGAGCGCACTGGATTACCCGTTAGGCTTGAAACCAAACAAGTAACCATTGCGATACCCGCACTTGGACCATCTTTAGGAGTTGCGCCCTCAGGTACATGCACGTGAATATCACGTTTTTCATAAAAGTCGCTATTAATACGTAGCTCATCAGCACGATTACGCACAACAGTCATTGCCGCTTGAATCGACTCTTGCATTACATCGCCTAACGAGCCGGTGTAAGTCAATTTGCCTTTACCTGGTACTGCAGCACATTCAATCGTTAGTAAGTCTCCGCCTACTTCTGTCCATGCTAGGCCAGTTACTTGGCCAATACGGTCGCCATCTTCTGCTTTACCGTAATCAAAGCGTTGCACACCTAAGTACTCTTCAAGATTATCTGCATCGATAGTGACCGTTTTGGTGTCTTTTTCCATTAAGATATTTTTAACCGCTTTACGGCATAATTTAGACACTTCACGCTCTAAGTTACGAACGCCCGCTTCACGCGTGTAATATCGAATAATACCGATAATGGCACTGTCAGCAATTTCAACTTCTTTCTCTTTTAAGCCATTACGCTTAACTTGCTTTGGAATTAAATGTTCTTTAGCTATATTTAATTTTTCATCTTCGGTATAACCGGCTAAACGAATAACTTCCATACGGTCCAATAAAGGCCCAGGAATATTAAAGCTATTAGAGGTAGCAACAAACATTACATCAGATAAGTCGTAATCGACTTCTAAGTAATGATCAGCAAAATGGCTGTTTTGCTCAGGATCAAGTACTTCAAGTAATGCTGATGCAGGGTCTCCACGCATATCCGCTGACATTTTATCAATTTCATCTAACAAGAATAACGGGTTTTTAACGCCCACTTTAGTCATGTTTTGAATCAATTTACCAGGCATAGAGCCAATATAAGTACGACGGTGACCACGTATCTCAGCTTCATCACGTACACCACCCAGTGCCATACGAATGTACTTACGGCCAGTTGAACGCGCAATAGATTGCCCAAGAGAGGTTTTACCTACCCCTGGCGGCCCAACTAAACACAAAATAGGCCCTTTAAGCTTATTAGTACGCTGCTGTACCGCGAGGTATTCAATAATACGCTCTTTAACTTTATCAAGCCCGTAGTGATCGCTATCTAGTATTTTTTGCGCGCCTGCTAAATCTTTTTTCACTTTAGAGCGTTTTTTCCACGGTACGTTGATTAGCGTATCTATGTATGAGCGAACAACACTAGCTTCTGCCGACATCGGCGACATCATTTTAAGTTTGTTAAACTCTACCGTGGCTTTTTCTTTCGCTTCGTTAGGCATACCTGACTCTTCGATGCGTTTTTTTAGCGCTTCGAATTCATCTGGCACATCGTCAATTTCGCCAAGCTCTTTTTGAATCGCTTTCATTTGCTCATTGAGGTAGTACTCACGCTGCGATTTTTCCATCTGCTTTTTAACGCGGGTACGAATTTTTTTCTCAACTTGCAATAAGTCTATTTCACCTTCCATCAACGCCATTAAGTACTCTAAGCGCTCCGTAACGCTTGATATTTCAAGTACCTTTTGTTTTTCAGGCACTTTTAATGGCATATGCGCAGCCATGGTATCAGCAAGACGCGCGGGCTCATCAATACCAGAGACCGAGGTCATCACTTCAGGTGGGATTTTTTTATTTAATTTTACGTAGCCTTCAAACTGGCTTAATGCACTGCGAATAAAAATATCTTGTTCTTGTTCATTCACTGAATCAGATTCAATAAACTGAGCATTGGCAACAAAGAAGTCTTCGTTATCAACAAACTCTTCGATATTTGCACGCTGTGTGCCTTCAACTAATACTTTTACTGTACCATCGGGTAGCTTTAATAATTGAAGTACAGTCGCAATTGTCCCTACACGATAAATATCGTCTTTCTCAGGCTCGTCTACAGTTGCATCTTTTTGTGCAACTAAGAAAATTTGTTTGTCTTTATCCATTGCCGCTTCAAGGCATTTTATTGATTTTTCACGGCCTACAAAAAGCGGGATCACCATGTGTGGATACACCACTACATCGCGCAGTGCTAGCACAGGGATTTCGACTCGATCGTTTCTCTCAAGCGTCATTGTATTTTCTCTTTGCACTTCATTTATTTAAAGATTACTCAAGTATATGGGGATAACCTAATTAAAGTTCAACAATTTTTGCCAACTCGATTAAATTAATTATAAAAAAAGGAGCCATTGGCTCCTTTTTTTTACAACTTGCTCAGAATTTAATCTGCTGCGGCTTGTTCTTGATTACTGCTGTCATAAATCAAGATTGGGTCAGACTCACCTTTAATAACGGTTTCATCAACAACCACTTTACTTACGTTATCAATTGAAGGCAGCTCATACATAGTATCAAGCAATACACCTTCTACGATTGAACGCAGGCCACGTGCACCTGTTTTACGCTCCATTGCTTTATGAGCAATAGCACGTAGTGCATCATCACGAAACTCAAGCTCAACGTCTTCCATCCCAAACAATACTGAAAATTGCTTAGTAATAGCGTTTTTAGGCTCACTTAAAATTTGTACCAGTGCAGCTTCATCAAGTTCAGTCAATGTAGCAACAACAGGTAAACGGCCAATAAACTCTGGAATTAAACCATATTTTACTAAATCTTCTGGCTCAACATCTTTAAATGTTTCACTTAAAGAGCGGCTCGCTGCCGACTCTTTAACGTTAACGCCAAAACCAATGCCAGTATTTTTGTGGCTACGCTGTTCAATAACTTTATCAAGACCAGCAAATGCACCACCACAAATAAACAGAATTTTAGAAGTGTCTACTTGCAGGAACTCTTGCTGTGGATGTTTACGTCCACCTTGTGGCGGAACAGAAGCAACGGTACCTTCAATCAATTTCAGTAAGGCTTGTTGTACACCTTCACCTGATACATCACGGGTGATTGATGGGTTATCTGATTTACGTGAAATTTTGTCAATTTCATCAATGTAAACAATACCACGTTGTGCTTTTTCTACATCGTAGTCACATTTTTGTAAAAGCTTTTGAATGATGTTTTCAACATCTTCACCCACATAACCGGCTTCGGTTAACGTGGTGGCATCGGCCATTGTAAACGGCACATCTAGCAAACGTGCTAACGTTTCAGCTAGTAGTGTTTTACCACTCCCCGTTGGACCAATTAATAAAATATTACTTTTACCTAGTTCAACGTCTTGTTTAGTTGATTGGTTGCGTAAACGCTTGTAGTGATTGTAAACCGCTACAGACAACACTTTTTTCGCATGCTCTTGGCCAATTACGTAGTCGTCTAAGTGGTTACGAATTTCTTTTGGCACAGGTAATTTGTCAGCGGCATCATGCTTAGGCGCGATGTCTTTAATTTCTTCCCTGATAATATCATTACACAGCTCTACACATTCATCACAAACGTATACTGAAGGTCCTGCAATTAATTTTCGAACTTCATGCTGGCTTTTGCCGCAAAAAGAGCAGTATAACAATTTATTACTTTTGTCGCCGTCTGTAGGAGTGTCAGACATTCAGCTACCTCATTTTATTACGTTGGCCACCAAAGTCTTGGTGGCTATTTTAATACGCTTTAACTATACCAAAATTTAGGCTTTTTCGCATAGTAACTCTCATTAGCAAGCATTACTGCTTGCAGGCATACTTACTTGCTACCGCGATTAGTAAATACTGAGTCAACAATACCGTAATCTACAGCTTGGCTTGCACTCATAAAGTTATCACGGTCTGTATCACGTGAAACAACATCAAGCGGTTGGCCAGTATGCTCAGCCATTAAGCGATTTAATTTGTCTTTAATAGACAGGATTTCTTTCGCGTGTATTTCAAAATCAGATGCTTGACCTTGGAATCCACCTAATGGTTGGTGAATCATTACACGTGAATTAGGTAAACAAAAACGTTTACCCTTAGCACCACCAGATAGTAAAAACGCCCCCATGCTAGCCGCTTGGCCCACACAAATAGTACTTACATCAGGTTTAATGAAATTCATTGTATCGTAAATAGCCATTCCCGCAGTGACCGAGCCACCCGGTGAATTGATATATAAGAAGATATCTTTATCTGGGTTCTCTGATTCTAAGAAAAGCATTTGCGCTAAAATCAGATTTGCCATGTTGTCTTCAACTTGGCCCGTTAAAAAGATAATACGCTCTTTTAATAGTCTCGAATAAATATCAAACGAGCGCTCGCCTTTAGCTGTTTGCTCAACAACCATTGGTACTAATGCGTTTAGGGGATCTGTCATACCAGTGTTCATACTTATTTAATTCCTTATGCGCTTATACTTATTCTAAGAAAAGCATAATGATCATTTTTAGCTAATTAAGAACCACAAACTAAAATGGCCCGGGCACACTGCATAAACAGAGTAACACGAGCCATTTAATCGTTAGCGAGCGCTTAAGTCAATGACTTATTATGCACCTTGCTGTGGATTCATGATGTCATCAAATGCTTTTTCAACATCAGTCACAGTTGCTTTAGCTAAAATAGCTTCAACAGCT
Source organism: Pseudoalteromonas sp. 3J6 (assembly GCF_903995135.1). Taxonomy (GTDB): domain Bacteria; phylum Pseudomonadota; class Gammaproteobacteria; order Enterobacterales; family Alteromonadaceae; genus Pseudoalteromonas. The sequence goes on from NZ_LR877185.1 coordinate 3,395,350, forward strand.
TGCTCTTCCATTGCTACATTACGCATTTGTTGCATTAGTTGATCATTTGCTTTGTAGTATTCTACTACTTCAGTTGGATCTTCGTATGCAGATGCTACAGTAGCGATAAGTGCTTCAACTTTAGCGTCATCAACTTTGATGTCGTTTGCTTTGATCACTTCGCCTAATAATAGGCCAGTTTTAACTCGTGTAACTGCTTGCTCATGGAACAATTCAGCTGGAAGCTCAGGCATATTTTGACCGTTACCACCAAAACGTTGAGCAGCTTGCTCACGTAAAGCGTCAACTTCTTGGTCGATTAATGCTTTAGGCACTTCAACTTCGTTTTGCTCTAAAAGACCTTTGATTGCTTGATCTTTTACGTTAGCTTTAACCGCTTGGTCTAGCTCACGTGTCATGTTCTTTTTAACTTCTTCTTTAAGCGCGTCTACGCCGCCTTCGGCAACACCGAATTTAGTTGCAAACTCATCGCTTAATTCAGGTAATTCTTGCGCTTCAACTTTTTTCACTGTGATAGTGAATTGAGCCGCTTTACCTTTTAAGTTTTCAGCGTGGTAATCTTCAGGGAAGTTTACGTCAGCAACAACTTCTTCGCCTGCTTTTTTGCCTACGATGTTGTCTTCAAAACCTGGGATCATACGACCTTGGCCAAGTTCTAATGGGAAATCTTCAGCTTTACCGCCTTCGAATTCTTCACCATCGATAGTACCAACGAAATCAACCGTTACACGGTCGTTTGCGCCAGCAGCTGCATCAACGTCAGCCCAAGAAGCGTGTTGCTTACGAAGTGTCTCTAGCATGTTTGCTAAATCTTCGTCAGTTACTTCTACCGCTGGTTTTTCAACAGCAATTTTCTCTAAACCTTGAACTTCAACTTCAGGGTAAACTTCAAATGTTGCTGAGAATTCTAAATCTTTACCTGCTTCAAGTGCTTTTGGTGCAAATGTAGGTGCGCCAGCAGGGTTAATTTTTTCAGCAACAATTGCTTCAATGTAATTACGTTGCATTACTTCGCCAGCAACTTCTTGACGAACAGCTGGTCCGAAACGCTTGTTGATTACTGATACTGGTACTTTACCAGCACGGAAACCGTCGATACGCTGCGTTTTTGACAGTTGTTGTAAGCGTTTTTTTACTTCGGTCTCAACGTTCTCTGCAGGAACGGTGATGGTCAGACGGCGCTCAAGGCCTTGAGTCGTCTCAACAGAAACTTGCATGATTTACCTCAATATTCAATTTTGGCGACTTTTCGCCTTCATTACAAACAAAGTAATCTATAGGCGTCTTGATAAAATTCAAGCCTTAGAGCTTAAAAAAATCCGTCGCTACCAGGAGATACCATTGCTGCTCTGCCCTAAGGGCACTATATTTTTAAACAAATAGACGCGGCATTATAACCTAATATTCATGATAGTCGAGTGTGGGGGGCAATTATTTGGGGTAGTTAAAGGCAGATAACGACTAAGCGAATAAAAAACAGGCTAATTAAACTGTATAGAATGAATAGGAGAAAAAAAATAGAGTTATTTAAGATAAAATAGAGATTCAGAATATGTGACTTAAGGGGAAATGGTCGGCGATGCAGGATTTGAACCTGCGACCCCTTGGACCCAAACCAAGTGCGCTACCAAACTGCGCTAATCGCCGATATAGATATTTTCTCGAATACTTAAACTTAGGATTTAAGACCACCTATAAGGAAGTGGTCGGCGATGCAGGATTTGAACCTGCGACCCCTTGGACCCAAACCAAGTGCGCTACCAAACTGCGCTAATCGCCGATATTCTTTTTTTTAAATTGGGGTGACTGATGGGGCTCGAACCCACGACAACCGGAATCACAATCCGGGGCTCTACCAACTGAGCTACAATCACCACGGTATTACAGTGTTTTCAAAATGGCGCACCCAGAAGGATTCGAACCTTCGACCGACGCCTTAGAAGGGCGTTGCTCTATCCAGCTGAGCTATGGGCGCATCGAAAACTTCATAGTTCACTAGTAAGTTAAATTGTTATGAGCAAACATAAAAATGGTCGGCGATGCAGGATTTGAACCTGCGACCCCTTGGACCCAAACCAAGTGCGCTACCAAACTGCGCTAATCGCCGATACTTACTATTGTCTGCGAGTGACCTCGTTGACAACGGGGTGCATAATAGTGATTTGACCGGGTTAGGTCAAACGTTTTTTTAAGAAAACAAATCAATTGCTCATTTTTAGTTCATAATGGTCAAATATTACGATACAGGGATAAAATTTAAACTCTTTTTTATAATTCGGGGGCTTATAATTTAAAAGCAACTTGGCGCTCAACCGCTTTTCTGCGAAAATAGCCACCATATTAAAAAATGAGTAAGGTGAAGGTCTTTTTCTTTATCGGCATTTTAACCCCTATATATGCATTCGTTTTTTAAATGTATCGGTATCAAGTTAATTAACCTAATTAAAGGTCACCCATGACGGCAAACATCATTGATGGTAAAGCAGTAGCAAAACAAGTACGTAGCGCAGTGGCTGAACGAGTTTCAGAACGTGTTGCACAAAACCTTAGAGCCCCAGGATTAGCTGTGGTGCTTGTTGGACAAGACCCAGCCAGCCAAGTTTACGTTGGTTCAAAACGTAAAGCCTGTGAAGAAGTTGGTTTTATTTCTAAATCATTTGATTTGCCCGCAGACACAACAGATCAAGCGCTATTAGCATTAATTGATGAATTGAATGTTGATGGCGAAGTTGACGGTATTTTAGTGCAACTTCCTTTACCTGCAGGCTTAGACGCAGAAAAAATTCTTGAGCGTATTACCCCGCATAAAGATGTTGATGGCTTTCACCCTTATAACATTGGTCGTTTAGCGCAGCGTATGCCAGCCCTTCGCCCATGTACACCAAAGGGTATTATCACCTTATTAGATTCAACTGGCGTGCGTTACAAAGGCATGCACGCAGTGGTAGTGGGTGCCTCTAACATTGTGGGTCGCCCTATGTCACTTGAACTGTTGTTAGCTGGCTGTACTACTACTGTTTGTCATAAGTTCACACAAGATTTAGAAACCCATGTTCGCCGTGCTGACTTATTGGTTGTTGCCGTAGGCAAACCAGAGTTTATTCCGGGTGACTGGATAAAAGAAGGCGCGATTGTTATTGATGTAGGTATTAACCGTTTAGACAACGGTAAGTTAGTGGGTGACGTTGAATACACCGCTGCAGAACAAAAAGCTGACTTTATTACCCCTGTACCTGGCGGCGTAGGCCCGATGACAGTTGCTAGCTTAATTGAAAATACGTTAGAAGCGTGTGAGAAATATCACAGCTAATAAATAAAAAATAAAGTAATGCAAAGCCCGCTTAATTGCGGGCTTTTTGTGTCATCATTCTTCGTTTTATTAAGTCCAAGCCTTGTGGCAAAACCGAAAACACAATCATTAATAACATAATCGCGTACTGCCAATTTGCATACTGCTCGTTAATTAATATTCCTGCACATAAAATACCGGCAATTGGGTTGGCTATAGTGCCAAAAGTAAACTCAACTACTGACATTCGCCCTAATAACCAAACATATAGGATGTAAGCCAAAGCAGTATTAGGGACCACCAACCAAAATAACGCCAGCCATTGCGTGGTATTTATTGATGCAGTTAAAAATTGATACTGCTGAGGGGCAAAATAAAAAGCTTGAACCATAGCCGCAATTGCTAGCAAACTACCACCAATGATTAGCTGCCACGTGAGTACCGTCCACCAGTGCACTTTAGCCGTTACTTTTTTTACCAGCGTACTGCCTATCACAATAGTTAATAACGCCCCTATCAGCGCCAAACCCCCCAAAACATTAAGTGCTACATGTTGTGGATCAAATAAGCGCCATGCTAAAACCACTAAAGCAAGCGCACAAAAACCTTGCACCAGCGCTGGCTGTTGTCGCTTTACAAGCCATGCATATAATAATGCAACCACAGGGACAGATACCATTCCCACGCCTGCGATAGCTGCTGGTAGGTTAATTGCCATTACAAAAATAAAGCTAAAAAATAACGCAATATTAATTGCGCCGATCAGAAAAATGCCTGGCCATTGTTTAGCCGTTGGCCAAGAGGGTTTAAATAACAACAATAATAAACCAGCAGGAAGTGCACGTATGGCCCCTAATAAGATTGGCGGCCACTCTGGGGTTGCGTATTTAGTTACCGCATAAGTCGTTCCCCATAAAAAAGCAGGGATCATGGCAAGTAAAATATTCATTAATTTTCCATTTTTAAATTGATGAATGCGAGTTTAAAACCTCAACCATAATTGAGGTCAACAATATCAATTTTATTAAAAGCATAATCAATTTAATGCAATTGATATAACAAAAAAGGGTTACCCAATGGCAACCCTTTTTTTGGTGATCCGCGTGTTGTAGCTAAGCTTTACGCCACGTTGTTTTTCCCGCTGAATCTTCAAGTATCACACCCAGTGCATTTAAAGCATCGCGAGCTTCATCAGCTGCAGCCCAATTTTTACTGGCACGTGCGTCATTACGTTTTACAATCAATGCCTCAATTTCAGCCACTTCATCATCGTTTTGACCGCCTTGTAAAAATGCCTCAGGTGCTTGTTGAGCAATACCAAGTATTTCACCTAAGCTGCGTAGAATAAAGGCTAAATGTCCTGCTTTTTCGCTATCACTTTCTTTTACTCGGTTTAGCTCTTTAGCAACTTCAAACACAACCGGTAATGCTTCTGGCGAATTAAAGTCATCATTCATAGCTTTTCTAAACTTAGCTACATACTCATTACCCTCAAGCTCACATTCAACTGGCTCAACACCACGTAATGCCGTGTAAATACGCTCAAGTGATGAACGTGCTTGGTCTAAGTTTTCTTGCGAGTAATTAAGTTGACTACGGTAATGGCCAGAAATTAAAAAGTAACGAACCGACTCAGCATCGTATTGCTTTAATACTTCACGAACGGTAAAAAAGTTATCTAATGATTTAGACATCTTTTCTTTGTTCACTTGAACCATACCGGTATGGATCCAAGTATTAACGTATTGGCCGTTGTTAGCACAGCATGATTGCGCGATTTCGTTTTCGTGGTGCGGAAACTGTAGGTCTGAACCACCACCATGAATATCAAAGTGCTCTCCTAAGTGCTTTGAACTCATCGCTGAACATTCTATATGCCACCCAGGGCGCCCCTCTCCCCAAGGTGAAGACCACGATGGCTCCCCTGCTTTAGCTTTTTTCCATAAAACAAAATCAAGAGGATCGTCTTTATCTTGCGCTACTTCCACACGTGACCCCAATTGCAGCATAGTTAAATCTTGCTGCGAAAGTGCTCCGTATTGCTCAAAGGTTGATACATCAAATAAAACGTCGCCATCGGCTGCAACATAAGCATGGCCTTTGGCAATCAAACGCTCAACCATAGCAATAATTTCATCCATGTGACCTGTAACCGTTGGCTCTACATCAGGACGTAGCATATTTAAGCTGTCAAAGTCTTCATGCATGGCTTTAGTCATACGCACGGTTAAGTCGTTAATCGCCTCACCGTTTTCATTTGCGCGCTTAATAATTTTATCATCAACATCGGTAATATTACGTACGTACTTTAAGTCATAACCTAAATGACGAAGATAGCGAACAATCACATCAAAACCCACAAATGTGCGTGCATGGCCAATGTGACAGTAATCGTAAATGGTGATACCACACACATACATGTCGATTTTTCCATCGACCATAGGTTTAAATTGTTCTTTTTGGCGTGTCAGTGTGTTGTATATTTGTACCATTTAGTTGCTTTCCTTCACGATTAACAGAAAAGCTATGTTACCACTTGCTAAGCATGGGCTCTAGCGGTTTATAACAAACATAACATCTACTTTGTTAATCTGAGTCAACTACGATAAAATAGCACCAATATTTAAACCAGCTATAGGAAACCTCATGGTTGTTCTACACACAAACTTTGGTGATATCACCATTAAAATGCACGAAAGCGAAGCTCCAAATACAGTAAAAAACTTTTTAGAGTATGCAAACTCAGGTTTTTATAACGGCACTATTTTTCACCGTGTAATTGATGGTTTTATGGTTCAAGGCGGTGGTTTTGCATCGGGTATGGAACAAAAAGAAGTAAACGATCCAATTGAAAATGAAGCTAACAACGGCCTATCTAACAAAGTAGGTACTTTAGCAATGGCGCGTACGCCTGATCCACACTCAGCTACAGCGCAATTTTTCATTAACGTGAATAACAACGACTTTTTAAACCACAGCAGCGAAACGTCGCAAGGCTGGGGTTACTGTGTGTTTGCTGAAGTAGTAGAAGGCATGGACGTAGTAAATAAAATCAAAGGTGTTGCTACAGGTAGCAATGGCTTTCACCAAGATGTACCACTTGAAGATGTGGTAATTGAAAGTGTAACTGTAAGCTAAAACCCCCTTTATTCTTCAAAGAATACATAAAGCGGGTATTCACCCGCTTTTATTTAACTGGAATCACCATGACTCGCCAAACCTACTTTATTGCAGATTTACATTTGAGTGAAAATCGCCCTGATATTACAGCGGCATTTTTTAAATTTTTACACTCCCATATTGTTCCTCAAAAAGTAGACGCCCTATATATTTTAGGTGATTTTTTTGAAGTCTGGGTTGGTGACGATTATGTTAGCGAACTATCAGCAGCAGTGGCCAAACAATTAAAAGCAGTTAATAACTCGGGCATACCTATTTATTTTGTACACGGTAATCGCGATTTTATCATGCGCACAAAATATGCAAACATGGCAGGAATGACTCTACTCGATGAGCAAACAGTGATCGACCTTTACGGCACACCCACGGTAATTTTACATGGTGATGAAATGTGTACTCAAGATATTGAATATCAAAAGTTTCGTCAAAAAAGTCGTGGTTGGTGGTGGCCCAAATTAATGCTTGCTATGCCATTATGGTATCGAAAAAAAATAGCCCGCGATGCGCGTGAAAAAAGTAAACTTAGCCAAGCAGACAAACCTATAGAAATACTGGATGTAGTGCAAAGCGCGGTACTCGAAACCTTTGCTAAGCATAACGTGGCTAATATGATCCACGGCCATACTCACCGCCCTAATGTACATACCTATGAAGTTAATAACCAAATCCTAACTCGCACAGTGTTAGGCGATTGGTATACTCAAGGTTCATATTTAGTGGTTACCCCCGAATCACAACAATTAATTTCAACACCTTTATAATGTTCCTAATAATTAATCGTAATGAGACTTTGCGGTTAACTCAGGCAAGGTAATAATAAATTGTGTTTTAAAATAGGCTTCGCTTTGTGGTTCTGAATGAAGTTTGATGTCTCCTTTCAAAACTTGTGTTACCCATTGGTGCACCATATATAAACCTAAGCCCGTATTACCTTTACCTCGTGCGGTTGTATAAAAAGGCTCAAATATATCTGCTTTAGTCTCATTATTAACTCCTTTACCATTATCTGACACGCTAAGCCTTACGCTATTATTTGTCGCTTGCTCTACTTTTATTTCTATCACTCCCTCCTGCTTTTCATCAAAAGCGTGATTTAGCGCATTAATTACAAGGTTTTCGACCACCTGAGAAATAATCCCCGGCAAACTAATCACCTGTTTTTTGAGCAAGAAAATAGTTTTCACTTTTATCGGTGAATTTTTTAATCTGGAATTTAATGACAATAATAACTCTTGAATGATTTTTTCAATATCACATGCAATAAATTCATCGTTATGGCGATCAATGGCCATTTTTTTAAAACTTTTCACTAATACTGCGGTTTTATTTAAGTTAATTTTAGCTAGTGCTAGGTTCTCACCAATACTGGTTGTTGTTTCCTCTAACGTTGATTTAGTCAGCCCCTCCCTCATCGCCGCATTTAATTTAGCTAATGCCATATCTGCATTAGAAACAGAAATAACGGCTCCACCAATGGGTGTATTCATTTCATGAGCAACTCCTGCTACGAGCAATCCTAATGAGGATAGTTTTTGCGCTTCAATTAGTCCTTCTTGTAGCTGTTGTTGCTGCTTTATGGTGGCATCAAGCTCTCTGTTCACTATATCTAGTTCTATCTTTTCTATATGTAATTTATGCGAGAGGGTTAACAGCTTATTTTGAAACTTATACTCACGATAAATAAAGCTAAAACTAATTAAACACAGTAATCCACTACACAAAAACGCAAACTGTAAGGCTTTCACCTGTCCAGTTATTAGTAATTCATCAGGACTACTTATTAAAATAATTAACTCTTTATCGGTGTCACTAATTCTGCCTTTGTTCTCGCGCAGTGAAAAAATAGAAAAACGTCGGTAAGTATAGAGGTTATGGTCAAAAAAGTGCGAACCATACTCGACTTTGCCACCAATAATTTGCTGCCAGAGCCGAGGCTCTTGAATGGCAAGCGTTTGCTCATTTTTACCATACATAAACCCCCATTCTAAATCTTCATCACTATTTAATAACCAAAAACCATTATGATTCAAAATGCTTATATGGGTACTTTTTTGGCTATAGCTTTTGATCTGATTAAATAGATAATCTAAGTTAAAGTTAACCACCAATAGGCCATCTAATAGGTAATTTTCTTGATTGGTACGGTAGGTTACGCGGATTGATGGTTGATGAGGTTTTATGATTTTGTTGTGTTCAATGTTTAAATCTATTTCTGTAGCAAAAATGTCAGGCGCACTGATCTGCATCCCTTTTTGAAAGTAGTAACGGTTTTGCTTATTTTGCAAACCATCAGGCGATACAATTTCGCCAACACCATTCACTGCGTTAATGCGGTATTGCTCTTGCCCTTGCTTATCTAGCCAGCGAATTTGGGCTATGTTAGTAGAGATAGCCGCAAAATTTAAAAAATAATTATTTATTTCATCTCTGCTTCGCATTTGTTGCAAAGGCTTGTTTTGTGCATCGCTTTTTAAAACTGGGCCTTGAGCCAAAATACGAGTTAGCTTTTTAATGCTGCTGAGCTCTTTGGAGAAATCACTACTAATTAGTACTAACTTTTCATCTTGCTGAGCTTTAATGGTGTTTATTTTTTCTTGATATATTTGTTCGTATATAAGCCAACCAATAAAGAAGGTAATGAATAAACTGAATAGCAATTTAACTAGCACACTTTTTTTTGAACCAACAGGCAAACTATTAATGCTATTCATTATCAGTCACTTCATACTGCTTTAACCATCCGAACAGATCTTTTAGAGATAGAGGTTTAGAAAAATAATACCCTTGAGCTGTTTCGCAGCCTTGTTGCTGCAACCACTTGGCCTCAAACTCATTCTCAACACCTTCAGCAATCACCGAAAAGTTAAATTGCTTTGCCAAAGACAATATCATCTTAATCATGTATTGATTATTGTCATTAAACTCAAGGTCACTAACAAAATAGCGATCTATTTTTATCGACGTAGACGGTATTTCATTAATGTGAGCCAAAGACGAATACCCTGTACCAAAGTCATCAATGCTGACTTTCATGCCCAAAGAAATAAACCGCTCAAGCGCCTCTTTAATTAAGCTGTAATTACTAATAGCTTGTGTTTCGGTCACCTCAAGCTCAAGCATAGAAGGCAAAATACTGTATTCTTCAATTTTATTTTTTATCTGTTCAAAGTAGCTTGGCTCAACTAAATCATAAGAGGACGCATTAAATGCAACGGGTAAGTTACAGCCTTGCTCTTTAAGTTGATTAATAGCCTCTAGTATTTTCTCAAAAATCACATGGTCTAGTTCATTAATTAATCCGGCTGTTTCAGCTAATTCTATAAACTCGTCGGGGCGTACAAAGCTGCCATCGGCTCTTTGCCACCTAGCGAGCGCTTCAAAACCTGCTGGTTTCAAGGTTGATAAGCTGATTTTGGGTTGTAACACCACCTCTAAGCTTTTATTACCTATAGCCGTTCTGAGCTCAGCCATCAGCTCATATCGACGAGTTATCTGATCTGTTTTTTCCTCTGTATGCTGAATATACTTTGCATGGTTTGCCAACGTATAGTTGAGGCTAGACTCTGCTAAGCTAATCACTTTTTCAGGTGTTAAGTTTAAAGCAGCGCTTAACTTCAACTCCAGTATACGCACATCAATATATTGCTTCACCTGTTCAATTTCGAACTTTTGCTTATTTTGAAAGTAACTAATTGCATCTGAAATATCAAAGTCAACGCTAATTAGCATGCCAAAGGTTTTGTTACTAATTAGTGCTATGCGTGGTTCATATTTAGCAAAAGTATCAACTATATTTTGATGAACTAACTTCATTAATTTATTACAAAAGTCATTCCCGAAAGTAAATGCTTTTTCATCAAACTGATAAATGTCAAAAATGACTAATCGTGTTTTTAATCGCTCATGGGCATTCATGTTCTTTATTTCACGGGTTAACCAGTTCCTATTTGGTAAATTTAGTGATACATCGGTATAAGCAAGCTCTGTTAAACGATTTAATAACGAAATATTCGCAAATCCCGTGCTCACATTTTCGCTAAATACTTTTAGTAAATACTCATTTTGCTCATTAATTGGGTTGTCTGATTTTACGATCGTTATATAAGAAATATCTTGTTCTTGCGTTAAGGGAGTCTCGAAAAAAAATACGCTGTGGTGCTTTGAAAAAATATGACTACGCTGTTTAATCGCTTGTTTAAAATCTTGCAGCATTTCTGCAGGCAGGTTAGGTACAACAGGTTGCCCTTTAGTGCCACTAAAGCAACCATGGGTAGAGAGTATTAAGCATTCAGAGCTAGAGTTTGAATTACTCGAACAAAAAATACCGCCGCCTTCGGTTATTTTTAAAATATTACTAATTTCTTTAAGCACTGCATGAGAAAAAGAGGCCATATCATGCTTACCGTTAATACTTCTAGATGCATCTAGCACCAGCTGTAAACCTTGCTTTGCTGACCTAATTTGTGAAATATACTCCCATGTACGCATGTTACTATTAACAATTGATTGCAACTTTTCTGCTGTAATATCTGATTTATTCCAGTATTCATCGATATCAAGGACTTTCATGATATCACTCTCTGGAGCAAAACCAGGTTGACCTGTTAATAGCACAATACGCATTTCTGCGTTACCTATAACCTCTCGAATAGTATTTACTAAACGCAAGCCTGAGTCATCCTCCTCCATTACTACATCTATAAAAATAAGTGCAATATCAGGATGCATACTCAACGCCAAAGCAGCCTCAGGCACAGAATTTGCTGTTAACAGCTCGTATTTATAACCATCCTTGGCTTTTAATTCTTTTAAGCTATTAACTAACGCGTTTTGATAATCAAGGTCATCCTCAACGGTTAATATTTTCCATGCTTTCAGCTCTGTATCTGCTTTTTCTTCTTCAGCAGCAAATACAAACAATCCCTCTTTATCTTGCATATCTTCTCACCCAATAATAAATAAGGTATGACCTTGTTATTAAAATGAATTACAAAGCAATAAGTTAAATAATTTAAATAGTTATTCTAATATTAGGTGAGGGTATTGGATGTGTCTAATTTAAAAAGAATTTAATTAAAAGTAGCTGCTACAATAGTTTGTTGTTTAACTAGTTAATAGCAGCTTCATGTGTAAATTATGCAGGTTGTTGGCAAGCAGTAATAGGTACGCCGCTATGAAATTTGAAGTCTTCATCGTCCGATGTAATTAGCTGCGCTTCTATTTCAGCAAATTCTTTTACCCGCTCAGTAATATCAAAGTCAGCAATTTCTTGAGCAAGGGTTAAGTAATCTTGATAATGGCGAGCCTCTGAGCGAAGCAGTGAAATATAAAAGTCCCCTAAGCGTTTATCTACATGCGGGGCAAGCGCAGCAAAACGTTCACATGAGCGCGCTTCTATGTACGCACCTACAATAAGTTTATCAACTAATGCATTGGGCTCAAACGTTTTAACATTACGTAACATGCCTTTGGCGTAACGACATGGGGTTATACTTTTATATTCAACGCCGTATTCATCCATAATTTCCAACACTTGATAAAAGTGATGCAACTCTTCTTTTATTAACATCACCATTTTATCAATTAAGTCTTGTCCATAAGGTGAGTTAGATTTAGGAATAATAGACTTTGTCAGTTTATTTTTAGCCGCTAAATCACGCCAGTTCCCCTCACGTTTATAAATAAGCGTTTCAAACGGTTTTAGCCACTCAAGCAGTGCATCACTGCTGTCTTTATCTACCGCATACTTACGGATTAAAAACATCGCACTTTGTGCCGCTTTTAGCTCACAAATTAAATGATCAATTAATATGATGGGTAAATTTTCTTTTTTGGTTGCCTGTTCAACCCACTCATTGGGGGTTTTGCACTTTAAAAATGAGTGAATTGGCGCCAATAATTCTGTGTACATTGTGTTAAGTTCAACCTATTTAAGCATGGCGATAATTTTAACACGAAAATGTACTGGTGTTTAATATATCAAACACAACCGCTAAACAGGTTTAAGGCCCTCTAGATGCTTTAATTAAATTTGAAATTCTTTTGTTAATCTAAGGGACCTAATCACAGTATAAAAACACTTTAAAAAAGCAAAGTTCTAACCTATATGCTGGTAACTTCTTCAGTTTGTCATTACTTCAATATATTCAAGTTTATATCGCTTTTAAAATAATTTTCATAAAGGAATAGTTAGTAGTGAAATTTTCACAGTTACTCTTTATAACGGTGTTTTCTGCTACAGCAGGTCTGTCTTTTAGTGTATTTAGTGCCGATGACAATGTAACAAACTCATCAGCAGTTAAAATTCAAGAGCCTCATGATGAAATTAGTTCATTGTATGCCATCCAAGATTTTGAAGAAGCAAATAAAAAAGGGCTAACACCCAAAGTATTAGAGCGTTGTAGTCTCACGATTTTACTCGCTATACTAGTGTAAAGTCGGGGACTAAAGAAGTCATTGCAAGCTTTAACTATGATGGTGGTAAATGCAATAAATACGGTTTTGCCATTTTAAGAAATTATGAAGGGCATAAATTTAGTGTCACGTTAGTTGATAGCGATGGTAAAAAGGTTGCTGGCGGGTATAGCGTTGCTGTATCTACCTCTATATTCAAAACAGGTACTTATTATTGGGAGGTTTTAAATAAAAATACTTCTAACTCTACTAGCTATGGCGGCATCTCATATGAAGTAAGAAGTAAAGGCTAATTACTATATAAACGGCTTATAAAGCTCTACCTTATCGGCCGTTTATAACAAAACTAAAATAAGCGCTTAAGCTTTATTTAATTCCGCCGATAACACTTAAACAATTATTTGAAAAGGATTTTTATGAAAATTAGCAACAATGTCTTACCTAATTTCTTTAATAAAGCCACTACTTTTACAAAAACTGATAATGGGAATATCTCTGAGCAAAAAAATACTAAAGAGACAGGTGTAAAACTCAGTGTAAATATTGAGGAACCACCTAAAAAAACGATAGAAAAACAAGAGCAACTCTCTAATTTATCGTTAATTGAAGGCAGTGCTTACGCTACACTCTTTAAAAATGATGAATTTGATTTTACTAACATGAGCACCAATGAACTACATTACATTGTTAAAACTGCTAACGATATGGATCGTGAATACACACAAAAATTCGGCAGTGAAGAACCAGTAAGACGAGATCAAGCTGGTAATCCGATCATATCTAGAAAAAGAGAAGAAATGCTTAATTTAGAGTCGACACTTAATATTCTTTCTTTTGGCGGAGGTAATGTAGACCCTGATGAAAAAATTAATATAAAAGAGTACTTAACAGCGAGTTCAAAACAATCAGATAACGAAGCTAAAAACTACCCAGAGCGCAGCACATATCAAGTAAGAGCATCTTATATGAAGGAAATAATTAATACCTTTAATAACTTTATATCAGATGACACATTAAAACTATATCAAGAAAAAGCGACTAAATTATTAACCGATGCTAATAAGGTAGACCTTTTAATTTAACAAAAATAAAAAGGTACTACGTTAAAATAATTAAAAAAGTGCCAATACTTAATAATACACTACACATTGCGGCTTCTTGACAAGCGCCTATTACTGAACCATAAATAAGTGGACTGTATAAAAAACAAACCAACTATAACCAAACAGTAATATATCCTTTTATGGAGAGCACGCAATGATACTAAATCACCTATGGGGCTTATACGCCCATCCACTCGAAGAGTGGCAAACAATTGATAACCGTCACGAAAGCTTAACCTACAGCTTATCGCACATTTTGCTAATCGCTTTATTTCCCTCAGCAATGGGATACTACTCATCGGTTTACCTAGGCTGGAGTATAGGCACAGGTAACCCCGTTTTTTTAACCCATGAAAGCGCACTGATGATTGGTGCGGCTATGTATGTTGCTTTAATTGGCGGTGTATTTGCACTGGCCTACTTAGCGCATTGGATGGCGGTTACTTTTGGTGCTAAACCAACCTTTACCCAAACTATCGAGCTGGCAGCGTATACCGCAACACCGGTGTTTATGTCGGCATTGGCTGCTTTTTGGCCTGAGTTGTGGTTTGTGGTGTGTGTTGGGTTAGTGGCACTCGCTTACTCAGTTTATTTACTGTATACCGGCGTCCCTATTTTGATGCACATTCCGCAGGAGCGCGGCTTTATTTATGCAAGCTCTGTTGTCACCTGTGGATTAATTCTACTTGTTATTATTTTAGCGCTTACCGCCATGCTATGGACCAACGGTATAATCAGCCCTATGTTTACCTAAAAATTGAAAAACAAAAAAGGAGCGATTAAGCTCCTTTTTTATTTACAGTTAATATAACTATTAGACTGTAACTACACTATTAATCAGATTCGTTTTCATCTTGGTTATGTATTTCTAAACCAGACGACATCGCGTTTTCGCGGGTGCTTTTAGCAGAATCGTTACGTAGCTTATCAATACGATTTAGATAGTCTTGATCAACATCGCCAGTAATGTATTGTCCATCAAACACTGACGTTTCAAACTTAGTGATTTCAGGGTTTTCTTGGCTAACTGCAGCAATTAAATCACTTAATGATTGAAAGATTAAACCATCAGAGCTAATGCTTTGGTTAATATCTTCAACCTCACGGCCGTGTGCAATGAGTTCAGCCGCCGATGGCATATCTATACCGTATACATTTGGAAAGCGTATTTCCGGTGCAGCTGACGCAAAGTAAACATTTTTAGCACCAGACTCGCGTGCCATCTCAACTATTTGTGCTGAAGTTGTACCACGTACAATTGAATCATCAACAAGTAGGACATTTTTACCTTTAAACTCACGGTCAATTGCATTAAGTTTTTGACGTACTGATTTTTTACGTAGCTCTTGGCCTGGCATGATAAACGTACGACCAATATAGCGGTTTTTAACAAAGCCTTGGCGATAAGGTAAATCAAGCACGCGTGCCATTTCTAAAGCGATATCACACGAAGTCTCTGGGATAGGAATAACGACATCAATGTCTTTATCAGCCCACTCACGTGCTACTTTCTCGCCTAGTTTAGTCCCCATATTTACACGTGCAGCATAAACCGACATACGATCAATGGTTGAATCCGGGCGCGCAAAGTAAACAAATTCAAAAATACACGGTGAGTAAGACACTTTATCCGCACAGGCAAAAGAATGAAACTCGCCTTTTTCCGTCACATAAATAGCTTCGCCTGGGGCAACGTCACGGATAAACTCAAAGCCATCTGGCTTTAACGCCACACTTTCTGAGGCAAACATATATTCAGTACCCGCAGCAGATTCACGTTTACCAAATACAAGAGGACGAATACCATTTGGATCGCGAAACGCCACAATACCATGGCCGATAATCATGGCAATAGTGGCATAACCACCCGTCACTTTATTGTTAACTTCAGTAACCGCGGTAAAAATATCTTCAGGGTCTAATTTAAGCTTGTCTGACTTACTTAGCTCATGTGCCATGATGTTAAGTAAAATCTCAGAATCAGAGGTGGTATTAACATGGCGACGTGCCTCTGAAAATAACTGCTCTTTTAACGACTCTGCATTGGTTAAATTACCATTATGGGCAAGTGCTATACCAAAAGGAGAGTTCACGTAAAACGGCTGAGCCTCTGACGAGCTTGAAGAACCCGCCGTTGGGTAGCGCACATGGCCAATGCCAATGTTGCCTTGCAAACGTTTCATATGACGAGTGTGAAACACATCTTTCACTAGGCCATTTGCTTTGCGCAAGCTAAATGTATTGTTCTCAATAGTTATGATACCCGCAGCATCTTGGCCACGGTGTTGCAAAACGGTTAAGCCATCATAAATCGCCTGATTAACTGGCGATGTTCCGACTATTCCAACGATACCACACATGTAATTTATCCTCGCCGATTAACGGTTTACTGAATTTAAAAAGCTCGAGTTGTTTTCTAGGTACGAAAAGAACCATTCAACTACAAAGCCAAATTCTGGAATCAAAATGGAGTTGCCCCACCAATGCGTATTAGGCGCACCAGTAAAAGCATCAAGAAAGAAGAGTAACGCGCTCACGACCAACACGCCTCGAAGAGCACCAAACACCAGACCAAAAACACGGTCTGTGCCGGATAATCCGGTTCGCTGTACAAGCTCACCTAAAATATAGTTTAGTAAACCGCCTAACAATAGCGTCGCAAAGAATAATATGGCAATGGCCGCCGCATTTCTTAAAAGGGGTTCAGAAATGGATGTTAGGAAGGAAGCTAAATATTGATAAAATAAGCTGGAGATGATGAAAGCCCCTGCCCATACCGCTAATGACATAGCTTCTTTAACAAAGCCGCGTATTAAACCGATGATGGTAGAGAGTGCAATAATGCCAAGAATGGCGTAATCAACCCAGATCATAAGAACCAAATAGTCGCTAATTTGGGGCGCATTCTATACCTAAACCTCCTCGTGATGCAAGTTTAAGCGTGAGATTGCAGATGAGTAAAAACATGCAGTTTTTAGATAAAAAATAGCGTGAAATATGTAGGCTAGAAGTGAGGATAGTTCAGGGAATAGATAAATGTGTAATATCAGCTGATAAACACATTTACCTATTAATGACTAAGTTATTTTGCCACTTCAAATTGAGTAACTTTACCGTTTAGTTTAGTTAGTTCTTTCAGTGCGGGAAGTTGGGACTGCAGCTCATTTTTACTTAATGACGGCCCTACAAATACTTTAGTTAACGTACCATTTGGCGTTTTAATTGGCCTAGTAAAGCTTTTAAAACCTTTCGTTTTTAGCTTTGCCTGCAACGCTTTTACATTTGCCGCATGAGAAAAACTACCAAGCTGAATGACATACGCCATACTTGTTAGGTTTTCATTAGTATTACGCATAGCATCATCTTGCCCGGTAGTGACTGTGCCTTGTTTTGTATCGGCTATAACTGCTTCAACCATTGCTGGCTGTGCAGTAACGTCAGTTTCAGCAGAGCTGTTTTGTTGCTCAAATGCAGCATCATCAGGCTGAATATCTTCAATTTCATCCTCTTTTAATGGTTCTGCATTTGCCACTTGTTGATCAATTGATTCTTGTAAATCAATGGTCTTGAACTCAGAGCGTTCTGGAATCGCTTTAAAGCCTTCTTTATAGTGCACTTTTTCACCATCGAGTATATTGGGAATAAACACAATTGCTGCGATCACCACAATACTTGTTCCGACTAAGCGATTAATAAAACCTGAGTTCACCGACATCCTCTCTATTTTTTAAAGTAATGAATAGCGCCAGCCACGGTAAAAAATGAGCCAAATACAATCAATAGTGTATTACTTGGCTGGCTTGGCAAAATAGCATCCAATGCTACCTCTACGTTGCTATAACCCTGTTTAAAATGACTATTGGGTATACTTGAAAGCGCCTGTTGAAGATGGGCGGCACTATCGCCACGCGGGCCGTCTAAGCTCGCTAAAGACCATTCATCGACTATATCAGCCACTTCTTTAAGCACACCGACTTTATCTTTATCAGCAAGCATAGCGGCTAATGCATGAATTTTAAAGCCTTTATCTTTATAGCTTGCTAACTTAGTTGCTAAATAACGTGCCGATTCAGGGTTATGTGCCACATCGGTGTACACTAATGGCGACTCACTTAATTGTTGAAAGCGCCCTTCTACCACTAAGTTAGCTATGCACTGAGTTATCACTTCATCACTTGGTAATAAATCTAGCACCGACAAGGTCGTTAACGCAGTGGCCACATTTTGACACGGGATGGCTGGTTTAGGTAACTCGAGTTTATGTGCTTTAAATTGCCAACTAAAACTCTGCGCATACTCTTTAAAAATAAAGTCGCTACCCGATAACACCATATTAGCGTTAATTTCTTTGCCATAATCGGTCATTGTATACGGAATATTTAAATCCCCAATAATTGCCGGAGTACTCTCTCTAAAAATTCCCGCCTTGTCATAAGCCACTAGCTCACGGGTATCACCTAAATATTCTTTATGATCTAAATCGATGGTGGTGATCACACTGGCAAATGGGGTAACAATATTAGTCGCGTCAAAACGCCCGCCCAAACCGACCTCTAACAACACGTAGTCAACTTCTAAGCGTTTAAATATTGCCAACGCGCCTAAGGTGCCATATTCAAAATAGGTTAATGGTGTGTCACCACGTCCTTGCTCTAGTAAATTAAACGCATCGACATGGTATTGATCGTCAAGCTCAGCGCTATTAACACGTACACGTTCATTGTAGCGAACTAAATGAGGTGAAGCATAGGTGCCAACACAATAACCCTGGGCTAATAATAATGACTCTAAACAACGTGCCGTTGTTCCTTTGCCATTGGTGCCTGCAATAAGAATGATTTTACTTGAGGAAGTTAAAAGCTCTATGTTGTTAGCAACACGAGCAACGCGCTCTAAACCCATTTCTATATTAGCAGGGTGAACACTCTCTAAATAACAAAGCCAATCATCAAGGCTTGATGATTGGCTAGGAATTGTTTTTGTCATAGCATGTAATCAGTAAAGCTGAAATTTACGCTACTCTATGCTCTTGTTCCGTAGAAGGCAAGTTCATAAATTTTGCTAAGATACGTGCAAGCGTATCGCGCATTTCTCGACGGTCAATTATCATGTCGATTGCGCCGTGCTCTAATAAAAACTCACTGCGTTGGAAACCCTCTGGCAGTGTTTCACGCACGGTTTGTTCAATAACACGCGGACCGGCAAAACCAATCAAAGCTTTAGGCTCTGCAACATTAATATCACCAAGCATTGCCAATGATGCTGATACACCACCCATTGTTGGATCAGTCATTACCGAGATAAACGGTAGGCCTTTTTCGGTCATTTTAGCAAGTGCGGCACTGGTTTTAGCCATTTGCATAAGTGACATTAGCGCCTCTTGCATACGCGCGCCGCCCGATGCAGAAAAACAAATCAGCGGCATATTATGCTCTAAACATTGGTCAACCGCATCAACAAAGCGAGCACCTACAACCGATGCCATTGAGCCACCCATAAATGAGAATTCAAATGCAACTGCAGCAACCGGAATACCTTTTAGGTTTCCTTTCATTGCAACCAGTGCGTCTTTTTCACCGCTTGACTTTTGAGCTGCATTAATACGATCTGAGTATTTTTTAGAGTCTCTAAATTTAAGCACATCTTTGGGTTCGTGTTGAGCGCCTAATTCATGACGGTCACCGTCATCTAAAAATTGTTCAAGACGCTTACGACCACTAACACGCATATGATGGTCGCACTTAGGGCATACATTTAGTGATTTTTCTAATTCTGCTTTATATAAAATTGAATCACATGACGTACATTTAGCCCATACACCTTCTGGAATTTCTTTACGACCTGAAGATTTAGTCGTTTTTGGTAAGATTTTTTCTAGCCAACTCATTTGCAACTCTCTTAATGCTGTTCTGTGTCGCGAGTCTACATGTTAACCATGCAAACAAATTTTTCCAATTAAAACATGAATTACGCTATCACGGTATAAAAAACTGGTCTTAGTAGTTAGCCCTACGAATAATAGCGTATAAAAATAACCACCTGATTACCTTTTAAATATCGGTATCGGCTAAAAACAATGGCCCCAACGGCGTTCTAGGAATATTAAAGTGTTCTGGGTAATCAACATCTACTAAATATAAACCCGCCGCTTTTGCTGTGGCGCTCGCTTTGGCACGCTCTTTAAGATCTAGCAACTCTTTTAACCAAATTGGTTCATGTTTATGTAAACCGATATCCATTAAACACCCGGTAATATTACGTACCATATGATGCAAAAACGCATTGGCTTTAATGTCAATAATGACATAAGCACCTTGGCGCTGTACCGATAAATGATGAATCGTTCGCGTTGCCGTATTAGCTTGGCAGTGAAGCGCTCTAAACGAGGTGAAATCGTGCTCACCTAATAAATATTGGCAAGCCTGCTGCATTTTCACTTCATCTAAAGGATGATGAAAATGGGTAACACCTTCATTTAATACCGCACCACGAAACGCATAATTATAAATCACATAACGATAACGACGAGCAGTTGCACTAAAGCGAGCATGAAAGTCTTCAACCACAGGCTGGGCAAAACGAATAGCAATGTCTTTTGGTAATAAGGTATTCATGCCTAATGTAAAGGCCACCATTTCACGATCAGCATGGGTATCAAAATGCACAACTTGACCAGTGCCATGCACGCCGGCATCGGTGCGCCCTGCACATACAATTTCAACCGGATGATTACAAATGCGCGACAACGCTTTTTCTACTTCTTGTTGTACGCTATTTACATGAGATTGACGCTGCCAACCACTGTAACGCGCGCCGTTGTATTCTACTCCAAGTGCTACTCGCATAATTACTGCTTTACCTACTGTGCTAATCGACGCTGCATTTTATGCTATATGGCGTTCCAATAAAAGCAGCGAACTAAGGTTCCTAACTATGCGATACAAAAAAACCCGTTATTAGTGTTAGCCAATAACGGGTTTTACAGCTCAGATATCCTTTTCAGGATTAGCTATTGTTAGTTTTTCAGCTTAGCTTTTAGATTTTGTGCTTCTTCTTGCACATCGTCTGGGCCATTATTAATAATCTCATCTAAAATTTTAACTGCCGAGTCAGCATCATCTATCTCTATATATGCGTGAGCAAGATCAAGCTTTGCCGAGTAACCACCACTTTGAGTATCAACATCCATAGGGTTATCACCAGCAAGTAATGAATCGTAGTCACCCAAACCAACATCCATATCGACGTCGGTGTAAGGTTCGTGATCTATATCCGCATCATCACTTTGCTCTAGTAATGCATCAATATCAACAAAGTCATCTTGATCTAATGGCTCAGTAACCTCAGGTTGCTCAATGGGCTCTTGCAACGATGGTGCTTTATCATCAGCTAAATCTTCGTTAAGTAAGATATTAAAATCAACATCGAATTCACTGCTATCGCTTAAATCAACATCATCAGGTTCAGCCAACTCATTCAGTAATGAATCAAAATCTGTTTGTGTTAAATCAGCCATGAACTCATCATCAAGCTCATCATCTGAAATCATTTCTGATTCTGATGGTACTGACGTTTGCGTTAAATCAGCTTCACGATCAGCATTTGTTTGCTGATCGGTAAATTCAGCTGACTCTGTTAACGCATCAAGTTGATCATCGTCAAAATCATCATTAGAGCTAACAGCTTGCTCAACTGCAGCTTGTTCAGTCAGATCTGCAGACTCTGAAATATCATTATCTAAAGCTTGCTCTATATCTAACTCTGAAAACTCATTGTTAAGTAACAGCTCATCATCAAAATCATCTTCTAGGCTATCGAGATCGTTACCTGCTGATAGAGCATTAGCGAGATCTTGCTCTGCTTGGCTGGGTGACATGCCTGTGGCATCACCATCTAAATTATCACCTTGTAGCTCTTGTGGTGTTAAAGATTGTTGTTCCTCATCAGATAAAGGCAGGTCATCATCCAGCTCTAACTCAGGATACTCCTCAAGTTCTTCACTTGGGGTGATTATTTCAGGCTCATATAGCTCATCGTCTTCTGTCGATAAATCGTTGCTTTGGATATCGCCAGCAAGCGGGTCATCGCCTAAATCAATTTCCTCTTCATCAAGATCATCGTCTAAGTCATCCATTGACCAATCAGGTACTTGTTCATCCTCATCGCCTGTTTGCTCAAGCTCACTTAAAAGATCATCGACACTTTTGAAGTTTTCATCGTTGTATTCGTCAAGCGCATCTTCTGGGTCGAGTAAAGTAGAAGAAGTATCGGTAAAATCATCTTCTGATCCAACATCAGGCTCTGCTTCCAGTTCAGGCTCTACTTCAAGCTCAGGCTCTGCTTCAAGCTCTGGCTCTGCTTCAAGCTCTGGTTCTACTTCAAGCTCTGGTTCTACTTCAAGCTCTGGTTCTACTTCAAGCTCTGGTTCTACTTCAAGCTCTGGTTCTACTTCAAGCTCAGGCTCTACTTCAAGCTCAGGCTCTACTTCAAGTTCAGGCTCTGCTTCAAGTTCAGGTTCTGCTTCAAGCTCCGGCTCGACTTCAAGCTCAGGTTCGGCTTCAAGCTCAGGTTCTACTTCAAGCTCTGGTTCTACTTCAAGCTCAGGCTCTGCTTCAAGTTCAGGCTCTGCTTCAAGTTCAGGTTGCTCGTCTAAGCCATCGACTGACCAATCAGGTGCTTCTACATAATCATCACTTGTTTGTTCTAACTCACTCTGTAAATCATCAACGCTATCAAGGTTTTCATTGTTGTACTCATCAAGCGCGTCTTCTGGATCGAGTAAATTAGAAGACGTATCGGTAAAATCATCTTCTGATCCGACATTAGGCTCTGCTTCAAGTTCTAGCTCTTCTTCAAGTTCTGGCTCTTCTTCAAGTTCTGGCTCTGCTTCAAGCTCAGGCTCTACTTCAAGTTCAGGCTCTGATTCAAGCTCAGGCTCTGCTTCAAGCTCAGGCTCTGCTTCAAGTTCAGGCTCTACTTCAAGTTCAGGCTCTACTTCAAGCTCAGGCTCTGATTCAAGCTCAGGCTCTGCTTCAAGCTCAGGCTCTGCTTCAAGCTCAGGCTCTACTTCAAGCTCAGGCTCTACTTCAAGCTCAGGCTCTGCTTCAATTTCAGGCTCTGATTCAAGTTCAGGCTCAGCTGCAACTTCAGGCTCTGCTTCAGGTTCAGGCTCAACTTCAAGTTCAGGCTCTGATTCAAGCTCAGGCTCTGATTCAAGCTCAGGCTCTACTTCAAGCTCAGGCTCTGCTTCAAGTTCTGGCTCTGCTTCAGGTTCTGATTCAAGCTCAGGCTCTACTTCAAGTTCAGGCTCTACTTCAAGTTCAGGCTCTACTTCAAGCTCAGGCTCTGCTTCAAGCTCAGGCTCTGCTTCAAGTTCAGGCTCTGATTCAAGCTCAGGCTCTGCTTCAAGTTCAGGCTCTGCTTCAAGTTCAGGCTCTGCTTCAAGCTCAGGCTCTACTTCAAGTTCAGGCTCTACTTCAAGCTCAGGCTCTGCTTCAATTTCAGGCTCTGATTCAAGCTCAGGCTCTTCTTCAAGCTCAGGCTCTGCTTCAAGCTCAGGCTCTGCTTCAAGCTCAGGCTCTGCTTCAAGCTCAGGCTCTGCTTCAAGTTCAGGCTCTGCTACAATTTCTGTCTCAGCTGCAACCTCTGGCTCAGCAAAAGATGAAGCGATAGATTCTACATCTTCACTATTTAACTCTTCTTGCGCGTCAGTTAAATCTTCAATTGAGTCCGCCAATGCATGATCTATTTCAGAATCATGAACATCACTTTCAGGTTGTTCAGTATCTAGTACATCGTCAATATCTACTTCGTCTTCATCAATTAAGCTGTCGATGTCTGGCTCTTTAGTTTGAGCTTCAGTAGTTGGTTGCTCAGCGTCGAGCAAACCATCAATATCAACTTCATAGTCTTCTTCAACTAAGCTGTCGATATCAGGCTCTTCAGTTTGAGCTTCAGTAGTTGGTTGCTCAGCGTCGAGCAAACCATCAATATCAACTTCATAGTCTTCTTCAACTAAACTGTCGATATCAGGCTCTTCAGTTTGAGCTTCAGTAGTTGGTTGCTCAGCATCGAGCAATTGGTCAATATCAACTTCATCGTCTTCATCAACTAGGCTATCGATATCAGGCTCTTCGCTCTGAGCTTCAGTAGTTGGTTGCTCAGCATCGAGCAATTCATCAATATCAACTTCATCGTCTTCATCAACTAAGCTGTCGATGTCTGGCTCTTCGTTTTGAGCCTCAGTAGCTGGTTGCTCAGTATCGAGCAATTGGTCAATATCAAACTCGTCGCCTTCTTCTCCTAAACTGTCGATATCAGGCTCTTCGCTTTGAGTCTCCGGTTGCTCAGCATCAAGCAAGTCATCAATATCAAACTCGTCATCTTCTTCAACTAAACTATCGATATCAGGCTCTTCGCTTTGAGCTACTGGTTGCTCAGCATCGAGTAAACTGTCTATATCAAACTCATCGTCATCATCAGCTTGTGCTGTTACATCATCTGCTTGTTCATTATTCTCATCAAGCAAGTCGTCAATGTTAAAGTCTTCGCCCTCTTCAGCAAGTTCTTCACTAAGTGCTGCCATATCATCGTTCGATTCACCTTTAGGTTCATCTGGCAGAGCATCGTCATCTTCTTCATCAAACAAGCTATCTAGGTCATCCGAACTTAAAATGTCATCTGACTCATCAAGGTCGATAGCATCACCTGTATCATCGCCATCGGAACTATCAAAGTCCTGTTGCATGAAAACATCAAGTTCATCGTCTTCAGTATTTTCGTCTTCAAAAACAACATCATCATTGAGTAAGCTTTCTAACTCATCTTGATCTAGTAGACTGTCATCATCGAGATCATCGTTAAATGCCACATCATCATCGAGTAACACGTCATCCATGTTGTCGTCTAATTGCACGCTTATATCATCAAGCGGATCGGGAGCTGGCGCTTCTTCATCAAGAATGGGCTCTTGCTCTTCATTTATTGGATCAGTAAACGCTGGAGCTTGAGGAATAAACTCATCATCGTCACTTTCAGGCTCTTGATTATTACTACGCTTACGCAACCACATAACAACGGCAAAAATGATCAATAAAGCCGGAATGGTCATTAATAAAATCAGCACTAAAGGATTCGAAAGTAGCGCGGCAAAGCTAAATTCACTCTCTTGCTCTACCTCTTTTAATTTTTGCTGCGCAATAATCTCATTTTGCTTAAGGATTAATTCTTTTAACTGTTGCTGTATTTCACTGTCTTGACCAAGCTGTAAGCGAACGTTTTCTAACTCGTTTGAAATACCTGTAAGCTGTTTTTTTAGGTTGTTGTTTTCGACTAAAATCTCTTCTACGTTGCTAACTGAACTTTTAAACTGCTGCTGAAGCTCAACTAATTTATTACCTTGGTCTGTTTTTATCTCTTTTAATTCTTGTTGTAATTCTTTTTTGGCTTCATCAACGTCTGCTTTGCGAGCTTGCGTTACTTGTGTTTGTGCTGAGTTAATTTCTGCTTGAGTAAGCGTACCATTTTTCTTTTTTTCCCACAGATCATCATCTTGCTCAGAGCGTTGCTTAGCTAATTGCGGGTTTACTCGTCTAATTTCTGCCAAAGTAGGTATCTTTAAGTAAGAACCGCTTCGCATATGATTTAAATTTTGTTCTAAAAATGAGTTGGGGTTTTTGTTATACAAGGCCTGCATAACTTGGTAAATGCTAACTGAATTATCAGGACGAACCTTAACGGCAATGCGCCAAAGTGTATCGGTTGGTTTTATTGGCCCAATAGAACGCCCCTGTGCGCCGTAATCTGCGCCTTTGGGCCCTCTTAATTGGGTACTGTCTTGAGAGTAAACAGTCGTTACCATCAGTGCAGACGCTAATATAATAAGTGAAACGAAACCGCGCATGCTGATCCTTTAATGTTTAAATGTTAACACAGCGCTTTCAATTGGCGCTTAAACATTGATTATTCTTGCCGTTGTTAACCACGAGGCTAACGCACATTTTTATTACAATCTATTTTTATTGCAAGCTCTATTCCAGTTACAAACTATAAACCAGTTAAGCCATAATATCCATCGCAACGCATTGAAAATAAATACCTTAAACATCTAGATAAAAATAATTTTATGTTGTTTATCAAAGTGTTTTCACAGCAGTTGTTTATAAGTGGCAAAAAAATGGCAATTAAAGCACAAAAAAACGGCAAACCACTTAGGTTTGCCGTTTATTGGATTATCACTATCTTCAGGCTAATTACATGTAATTAGCAATGAGCTCTTCTGCTATTTGCACACTGTTGGTTGCAGCCCCCTTACGGGTATTATCACTTACTACCCACATATTTAATCCATGTGGGTGTGAAATATCGGCACGTAAACGGCCAATGTAAACAGTGTCGTTACCACTGGCATCTGAAACAGCCGTTGGGTAATCACCCGCATCATCAATTAGCTCAACACCCGGTGCATCGCTCAATAATTGCTTCACATGCTCAAAGTCATAAGGCATACGCGTTTCTATATTAATTGACTCAGAATGACCGAAAAACACCGGTACACGAACACAAGTCGGGTTTACTGCAATGGTCGTATCGCCTAAAATTTTATGCGTTTCGTTTACCATTTTCATTTCTTCGCGTGTATAGCCATTGTCTTCAAAGCTATCGATTTGCGGAATAACATTAAACGCAATTTGCTTAGGAAAAATGTCGTTTTCCATTGGGCGTGCATTCATTAAGTTAGCTGTTTGTTTTGCTAGTTCATCAACCGCTTCTTTGCCTGCGCCCGACACTGCTTGGTAGGTTGAAACGTTAATACGATCAATACCGTAGGCATCATAAATAGGTTTAAGCGCAAGCATCATTTGAATAGTTGAGCAATTAGGATTAGCGATTATATTACGGTTTCTAAAATCAGCTAAACTCGCTGCATTCACTTCTGGCACAATTAGCGGTACTTCAAAGTCATTTCTAAAATGTGAGGTATTATCAATAACAATACAGCCTGCGTCTGCAGCAATCGGGGCATACTTTTCAGACACACTGCCACCAGCAGAAAATAAGCCGATATGCGCTTGGCTAAAGTCAAAGCCTTCAACATCGCGTACTTCTATGCTCTCACCACGAAACTTTATATCTTCGCCGGCACTTCGGCTGCTTGCTAATAAAAACAGCTGATCGACCGGAAATTTACGATCTTCCAAAGTTTCAATGATTTGACGACCAACAAGGCCAGTAGCGCCGAGTACGGCAACGTTATATTTTTGCGACATATTTCATCCTCTGTAAGCACGGTTAAAACAACCGCGCTAATTAAATTAGTTTGCTGTGGTAAAGCCAAGCTGGGCAAGTACGGCAAGCTCGGTGCTATCACCTTCAACCATCACAGTGCTAAATTCACGGCGGGTTGGGTAGTTTTTTCGTAAGCTGTCAAAGCCTTCATCGGCCAAGTGACGTAGTAAAATGCCATCATCACGGCGTACGTCATAAACTAAATGCACTAAACGGGCTATATCTGTTTCGCTAAAACTGCTTTCTAGGGTGACTTTTTTAATCGCAGGAGGCGGTAAAAAATCATCAAGCGATTTTATTGCGTTAACCCCTTTTAGCTCACATAAGCGCTGGTACAACATTTGCGTACCTCGCGCTTTACCCTCAAGGGTATGCCCTGCAATGTGAACACTGGCATAGCGCACATGTTCCAGTAATTCAGTTAAAATATTAGGTTCATTTTCCCAAACATCCAGCACTAAATCGAGTTCTGCTCCGGCTTGCATTACTTCAAGCAAGGCTTGGTTATCAATTACATCACCTCGGCTGGCGTTGATTAAAGTCAGCCCAGATTTAAGTTTAGTTAAGCGTGTTTTATCAAGCATGTGTAGGGTTTTATGTTTACCCGTTTTAACCAACGGCACATGAAAAGTGACAATATCTGACTGCGCTAATAGCTCATCTAACTCAACATGCTCGGTTAATAGCCCTTGCTCATGCTTAATTGGATCGCACAATAGTAAATTAACGTTAAGCGCTTTTAATTTTTGCGCGAGGCAACTGCCAATATTACCTACACCCACAATACCGATTGTTTTACCGCTTAACGGACTGGCATTTTCTTGACTTAATGCAAATAAGCTACTTATTGCATACTCAGCTACGGCTATGGCATTACAGCCAGGCGCACTGGTAAAATCAATGTTTTTTGCGTTGAGTAAATCGGTATCAATATGATCAACACCAATCGTGGCTGTACCTACAAAGCTTAACTTATTCGCCTGTGCTAATAGTTCACTGTTAACTTGAGTAACTGAGCGGGTAAGCAGTACATCAACATCGATAAGTTGTTCAGGGGTTAATTGCCTGCCATCAAATCGTTCAACCTCACCCATATCTTTAAAGAATTGCTCAACTAAAGGCATATTTTGATCGGCAAGAATTTTCATTGTGAGTCCGTTTGGCGAAATGAGGCGCTATTGTAACGAACAACCCCCTATTAGCACAAACGAAAAAGCCGAGCATTTTGCTCGGCTTTAAAATAGGTAACGGTTAACTTAACCTTTGTATTTGCTCATTACTAGCGTGGCATTAGTACCGCCAAAACCAAAGCTGTTAGACATAACCGTGTTTAGTTCAACGTCTTTTGCTTCAGTTACAATATTCAAGCCTGCCGCTTGTTCATCTAACTCATCAATATTGATAGATGGCGCAACAAAACCGTGCTCAAGCATTAATAATGAAAAGATAGCTTCGTGTACACCAGCAGCACCTAGTGCATGGCCTGTCATTGCTTTAGTGGCACTGATCATTGGCGAATTACCACCAAATACTTCTTGAATAGCGCCAAGCTCTTTAACATCACCTACCGGTGTTGATGTACCGTGGGTATTTAAGTAATCAATGCTGTCAACGTTTTGCATAGCTTGACGCATACAACGTGCTGCACCCTCGCCCGATGGGGCAACCATGTCGTATCCGTCAGAGGTTGCGCCGTAACCGGTAATTTCAGCGTAAATATGCGCGCCACGAGCAAGTGCATGTTCAAGTTCTTCAACAACCACAATACCGCCACCGGCTGAAATTACAAAACCATCGCGGTTTGCGTCATAAGTACGTGATGCTTTTTCAGGTGTGTCGTTGTATTTAGTCGAAAGCGCGCCCATAGCGTCAAATTCCATTGCTAACGTCCAGTGAAGCTCTTCACCGCCGCCTGCAAAAATAACGTCTTGCTTGCCTAATTGAATTTGTTCCACCGCGTGGCCAATACAGTGCGCAGAAGTCGCACACGCAGAACTAATTGAATAGTTAACACCTTTAATTTTAAACGGCGTTGCTAAACATGCAGAGGTGGTACTTGCCATAGTACGTGGCACCATGTAGGGGCCAACGCGCTTAACGCCTTTTTCACGTAGAATATCAGCCGCTTCTACTTGCCATTTTGATGAACCACCGCCAGAGCCAACTAATAAACCAGTACGCTCGTTTGATACTTGCTCGTCGCTAAGACCCGCATCTTCAATCGCTTGCGCCATTGAAATATAAGAGTAAGCCGCCGCATCGCCCATAAAGCGCATTGCTTTACGATCAACATGCTCTTTAACATCAATATCAATTTTACCTGATACATTGCTACGCAATTTGTAATCAGCAAATTCTTGATTAAAAGCAATACCACTTTTACCCGCTTTTAGTGACTCTAATACTTCTTGTTTATTATTGCCGATGCTTGATACAACACCGATGCCTGTTATTACGGCTCTTCTCATGGGTAATTCCCTTAGCTTAATACTTAATTGTGTTCTATTTTACGCGAATTTAATCATCTAAGTGGTCAGCTTTCTAGCGTACACTTGTACTCTGAAGCTACAGCTTATAAATAACGCCAGACTATTTCAAAGAAAACACGTAAAATAATTAAAAAATTATCTATAAATTGAATTGGTCATGATAAAAAACGCCCATATACACTTTAACGACTTAGGCACACCAGTTGCCAATGACTTTGACGATGTTTATTTTTCTAATGACGACGGCCTTGCTGAATCGCATTATGTGTTTTATCAACAAAACAGTATAGATACACGGTTACAAAATCATGACCGTGAACACTTTGTTATCGCCGAAACCGGTTTTGGTACTGGGCTTAACTTTTTAAATGCATGGCTGCAGTTTTCTGACCACTTACAGTGCCTACAAGTTCAACATGAACAGCCAAATACAGTCCAGCGATTACATTTTATTTCTTTTGAAAAATATCCACTTAGCGTAAATGATTTAAAACAAGCCTTGCAAGCTTGGCCTAGCTTAAGCCATTTTAGCGACCAACTCGTTACTCACTATCCGATTAATTTAAATGGCTGCCACCGACTTGAATTTGCAAATGGCCGTGTAGTCCTCGACCTCTACTTTGGCGACGTACTGGAATGTATTAATAGCATGAGCTACCCACAAAGCGGACTAGTTGATGCGTGGTTTTTAGATGGCTTTGCGCCAAGTAAAAACCCCGATATGTGGCAGCAAAGTGTATTTAACGCCATGGTCGATATTTCCAGAAGTAATGCCACATTAGCCACGTTTACCGCTGCGGGGTTTGTGCGCAGAGGACTAAACGAGGCAGGCTTTAGCATGC
This sequence comes from Pseudoalteromonas sp. 3J6, assembly GCF_903995135.1. GTDB lineage: Bacteria > Pseudomonadota > Gammaproteobacteria > Enterobacterales > Alteromonadaceae > Pseudoalteromonas. The sequence goes on from NZ_LR877185.1 coordinate 3,425,954, forward strand.
AAAAAGCCAAAGGTTTTGGCCGAAAGCGTGAAATGCTAATTGGCACACTCGCCCAAGCCAACCCAAAACAATCTGCCCCCGCCTATTTTGAGCATCACCCCTCACCGCTTTCAAGTGTGGCTGTTATTGGCGGTGGTATAGCGAGCAGTTGCATCCTTTATAGCCTCGCAAAGCGTGGGATAAAAAGCCACTTATTTTGCCAAGATAAAAAGCCCGCAATGGGGGCATCGCACAATGTACAAGGAGCTGTGTATCCGCACTTACAGGCAAAAAACTCGCCACATAGTGAATTATTTGCCCACAGTTTTTTATACGCAAAGCGGCTTTATAATCAATTACTCAACAATGGCTTTTTGTTTGATCACCAGTGGTGTGGTGTATTACAACATGCAGTAAAACAGCCATTGGCAGATCGCCATCAGAACCTCGCTGATAAACAACTGTGGCCAGAGCAGCTTATGCGAAATGTGACTGCTGATGAGGGGGATGCTATCGCTGGGGTTAAAACAGGTTACTCAGGGGTGTTTTTTGAACAAGGCGGCTGGGTTAATCCCCCGCAGTTAGTTTGTGCAATGTTAGATGCCGCACAGCAATTAAATGCGTTTGAAAGCCTATTTAACTGCCATATTGAGCAATTTAATAAACAACCCGATGGTTGGTACTTAACCACGCAAAAGCAAACATTTGGCCCCTTTAGCGATGTGATTATTTGTACTGGTGAGCACAGTGATGCATTTACGCAAACCAAAACACTTCCCATTGTTGGCGTTCGCGGCCAAGTGTCACATGTTCAGGCAAGCGAGCAATCACGTAAACTTAATACCGTGTTATGTCACAAAGGCTATTTCACTCCCGCTTATTTAGATCATCATTGTATGGGCGCCACCTTTGAAAAAAATAGTAAAAGCCGTGAAGTGACCGAGCAAGACAACCACACTAACCGCGAGCAACTACTAAGTTTTTATAACAACACTGAATTTGCCACTAGCTTAGGCGATATTAGCTCAGCCAAAGCCGCTGTTCGCTGTAGTTTTATTGACCACTTACCAATGGCCGGTGAATGGGTGGAGCAAACTGATTATACACGTGCATTTGCTAATTTACGTTTGGGCAAGCGCTATCAATATCAGTCATTAGAAAAACCACAACAGGGCCTACATATGTTTACCGGCTTTGGCGCGCGAGCATTATGCAGTGCACCGTTATCTGCCGAGCACTTAATTAGTAGTTTAAACAATGAACCTCGCCCACTAAGCGAGCGTGTGAGCCAAGCAATTCACCCAGGACGTTTTATTGTTCGTGACCTTATTCGCAATAAAATTTAAAAGGCAGATCACACTGCTCACACTAAAAAACAAACCTATACTTTAAAAACAAATTATTACCCCCAGCTCTTTAGTACAGTGGATAAAGTTTAAGTCGGCTGTTTTGTCTTATAAAATAAGGAGTATGTGATGAGTAAAACATTAGTAATTGGTGCCAGTGGGCAAATTGGTAAACTAACCACCCAACTATTGCTTGAACACCAACATCCTGTAGTGGCTTTAGTGCGTGACAAAAGCAAATTAGATGACTTAAATAGCGACTATCTAACAATCGTAGAGCAAGATTTAGAAAATGATTTTAGCGATGCGCTGCGCGGTTGCGACCATATCATTTTTGCCGCAGGTTCAGGCGGAAATACCGGTGCAGATAAAACCTTACTTATTGATTTATGGGCTGCAACTAAAGCCATTAATTACGCAAAAGAACATGCAGCCAAACACTTTACTATGGTGAGTTCTATTGGTGCAGACGATCCGGATGCAATCCAAAGCGACTTAAAACCCTATTTAGTAGCTAAGCATATGGCAGATAGGCATTTAATTAATAGCGGGCTCAATTATACTATTGTACGTCCAGGCTCACTCACTAATGAGAATGCCTCAAAACTTATTTCTACCGAACGCCCTAAAGAGCGCGATAAAGCAATCATTAGCCGTGAAAATGTAGCCCATGTTCTATTTACCATTGCCACAGAGCAAGGCAGCAATCGCTGCATATTTGAAGTATTTGATGGCGACAAACCAATAAAAGCCGCTATTAAGTAAACATTACACTCACCCCTTGCCATGCAAGCTGTATGGCAAGCAGAGTCAAAATCACTTTAAAAATAACTCTAAAACGTACCACCGATAACCGCTTAAGTAACTTAATCCCTAACCATGTGCCAATGGCTCCGCTTAAAATCATCGCCAGTGTTAACGGCAACCATTGCCAAAAACTAAAGCCAAGCCCCGCATAAACGACAGCTTTTAAACTATGCTGCAAGGTCATAATACTTGAAAAAGTCGCGGTAAATTTAAGTTTATCGTAATGATTAATATGTAAATAACTCGCTACCAAAGGCCCACTTGCTCCGACAAAAGTCGAGATAAATGCGGTTATTAAGCCCGCTAGTAAGCGCCCTAATCGTGAGTCTTTATTAAATTCAGGAATTGTTCCCCACAATAAATAAATCACAAATAAAGCCACAAACAGCTTCATGCTATCAAGGTTAATATCGCTTACTACTTGGCTTGATAGCCCCGCGCCAATTAATCCACCCAGAGTAAAATACAACAACATCGGCTTATCAAGATGGGCAATACTTAACAACAACCGATTGGCATTAGAGCCCAACTGCACTAAACCATGAACCGGCACCACCACCGCCATAGGCATAACCGACGCCATTACCACCAACAGCATTAAACCACCGCCCGCACCAAAAGCCGCCGATACAAACGAAGTAAACCCCGCCAGTAAAATGAGTAAAAGCGAAATTAAAGGGGAAATGTGTTCAGCTGTAAAAATATCCATATCTATGCCCGCTGTTAATCATTAACTCATAATACAAAAAATAGGCAAGTAAGCGACTAGTTTTTTAGTGGTATGGGGTTCGGGGTCTGTCTCTTATACACATCTCCGCAAGGTTATGATTGCAGGCGCCTCTTTACCACTGGTTATTTATGTATTTTGGCAAGTATTAAGCCAAGGCATAATGAGCCAAGATCAATTACTACTGTCTCTTATACACATCTAGATGTGTATAAGAGACAGGGGTTCGGGGTTCGCAAGATAAACCAAAGCACAATAAATTCAATAATTTCAGCCATAAAAAAACCCGCGACTTGATTGCTCAAGTTGCGGGTTTTTTAGGGTTTTTAAACAAACGAATTTAAAAACCGTTATTGGTGGAGCTGGGGGGATTTGAACCCCCGTCCGAAAAGCCTCGACCGTCGGTACTACATGTTTAGTATTGTCATTTAATTAACCTTTAAATCCCGGACAAACACGGTAGATAAAGGCGAGGCCGCTTAGTTTTAACGCTTCAACCCCGGCCAGGGTTTCCGTCGCGATCAGGTGTTAGGGTGACACTCCAAAATCCAGTCCACAAGAATACATGGAAGGAGCGCTAGCCAGCCTAAGCTGCTAGAGAGTAGTTATCGTCGTTTGCGATTACTTTAAATTGCGGCTTTTTTACGAGGCAAACCGCACCTCGACATGCACCTCGGGCTTCTTGAATTCCGTCGAATCCTAATCAGCCCCTGAATAAGGTTACTCATTCAGAGTGTCCAAGCAGTATAACCGAGTAACCTACGAATACTCAACACCTTAGGCGTTTTATTTTATTGGTTGGTTAATCATGCATCAAACACACATGTAAATGTAAAATATTGGACAATTAAGAAACAATTACTTAACAATGATGGTGCTTTATGCTCAAATGCATGGCTAGACCTTGGTCTAATAAATTATAAAAAATAATAACAGACATATTACCTAGAGGATTTATAAATGTCGGTTTTTTCTTTTAATGAGCAAACGGGGTATATCTCTTTAGTTTCACACCCTCATGTTTCAGGTTTAGCCTCAACAGCAACACAGCTTATTGAATTAATTGGCCAGTCAGAATATTGCGAGTGTGAGGTTATTGCTAGCAATATTGGTAAGCTGTTTGCTCAAAATAACGCCGAAGAAGCCCCCTCTTTAGTAATTGCTCAAGCCATTGATGCAAAGCTAACCATAAACATCGATGAAAAGAATATGCTCGTTGAAGCTACCCTTATTACTGCCAAGGGCGGTAAATTGCTTAGCATGGAACAAGCGATTGAAGAGTTCTCACAAGCAGGGGTTGTAAAAGGCATTAGCTCTCATGCATTAGAACAGTTATTGGCGCAACAGTTCGAAAAACCCCCAGGAAGCACACATTGCGCCGAAGTCGCTTTTGGTCGTGCACCTAAAGTGGGTAACGATGCCAAATTTGTGCGTCTTTGCTGCACAGCGCAAGACCGCGTACTTAGCCCGCAAGCTAAAGGCGGTGGTAAAGTCGATATGAGAAACCTAGGTGATATTATTACCGTAAAACCTGGTTGTGAATTAATGCAGCGTATTCCAGCAACATCGGGGGTTGATGGGTTTACTGTGTTTGGAGATGTACTAACTGCAACCCCTGGCAAAGAACATAAATTACAACCTTTTGACGGCACTAAAATTGCGCCTGACAACCCCAACTTATTAATTGCCGACTGTACTGGCGTACCGGTTGCCCTTCCCCGTGGTATGCGTGTTGATGATGTTTTATGCTTTCACAATATTGACCCAAGTACTGGGCATGTTGAATTTGATGGCAGTATTATAGTCAGTGGTGATATAAAAGATGGCATGCGCGTGACCGCCAGCGGCGATATTACTGTTTTAGGCTTTGTTGAATCGGCGCAGCTCAAAAGTGATAGCGCCATCACAATAGTAAAGGGTGCAATTGGCAGAAAGCGAGAAGCAGATGAGCCATTTACCTGTTCTATTTTAGCTAAACGAACCGTTGCGCTTGGTTACTCTCAATACTGTGACATAAAAACGGATCAAAACTTACTAATAGATCGCCAATCATTACATTGTGACTTGAGTGCTGGAAATTTAATTAGGGTGGGCAGCGCAAAAGATCCTAAAGGGAAAATTATTGGTGGCCATATTCTAGATGCAATGCGCATTGAAACAGGTGAATTGGGCGCACCAGCAGGAACTAAAACCCGTGTTTGCATCGCACAGCGATGGTATGTGCTAAAACAAAAACAAGCGCAAATCACTGACTTTGAAAAAGTTTTAATCGGTAAGTCAATTGAACTACAGCAAGCGCGCCAGCGAATTAATAAACAAGTTGCAAGCGCACAGCGTCAGCAGTTTTTGAATAAAATAACAACGAATGAAGAACACATAGCAAACCGAAGCGCCAGCATCAATCAGCAAAAGCAGTTACTAAGAAAGAAAATGGCGCAGCTTTTAGCGCTCAGTCGCTTAAAAGTTAATGAGCTTATGCACCCTGGGGTAGAGCTTAAAATTGCACGAGAATCAATTAGCTTTTCGCGTAATTACCCACCACATTTAATCACCCACAGTGAAGGTAAAATAACCCAATCGTTTTAATTTCGCTGATTAAAACTGACTCAGCTCAAAAGTGAACATTCACTATTGTGCTAATCTTGGTTGCTTGCTTCGTCTTCGCTTTGTTGTGTTTCGTCTACAGCAAGCGGCCAACCACCTAGTTGCTGCCAACGATTAACAATTAAACAGTACAGTTCAGCAGTACGTTCTGTATCGTACAACGCTGAATGCGCTTGTTTGTTATCAAACTCTATCCCTGCTGCGCGACACGCTTTAGCTAGTACCGTTTGCCCTAATGCCAAACCAGCAAGTGATGTGGTATCAAAACTAACAAACGGATGAAATGGTGTGCGCTTGATATTATTACGCTCAATAGCCGCATTTAAAAAGCCGTGATCAAAAGCGGCATTATGAGCAACCACCACAGAGCGCTGGCACCCTGCGGCTTTTTGCGCTTTGCGCACTACTTTACAAATTTCTTTAATCGCCTCTTCTTCTGGGACTGCCCCTCTCAGTGCTGAAAAAGGCTCAATCCCATTAAACTCAATGGCAGCTTGCTCAATGTTTGCCCCCTCAAACGGTTGCACATGAAAATGAACGGTATGATCGATACTAAGCAGTCCTTCGTCATCCATTTTTAAAACGGATGCTGCAATTTCTAGTAGTGCGTCGGTTTCTTTGTTAAAACCGGCGGTTTCAACATCAATAACCACAGGAAAAAAGCCACGAAAGCGTTGTGCGAAAAGTGTTTGCTCAGTATTTGCCATAGTATTCTTGGTTTATAGGGATTAGCTGTCTATTATGTCAAAATTGATGGCCTGTCGGCTAGGGGATTTATTGATTAATTACAGTTAAACTATAGGCATGTTACTTGCTTTGTAATTAGCGTTTACGCTGAATTATTTGCTGTTGCGTAATATTTTACGGTTTTTGTCACTTTTTTGGCAGAGCTAGATAACTGGAGAATTCTCGATGAAGTGTAAGTTGTTATTTATTAGCCTAGGCATTAGTAGTGTGCTGTATAGTTTGAATACAACTGCAGCAATGCGCCAGTACACGGCTAACCAAGATAATTCAAATTGGAACTTGGTTAAAACAACTCGCTTGCAATGCCAATTAAATCATGAAGTTCCCTACTATGGTGAAGCTGTTTTTAAAGCATCAGCCAGTAAAAACAAAGATCTCACCTTTAATTTAGACATGGTTGTGCGCCCAGAAAATTACGCGATTGCCGGTTTAAAAGCGGTACCACCTAGCTGGCGAGCAGGCCGCCCTGCCCGTGATATTGCTGATATGAAATTACTTAAAAAGTTTGATGGTGAATTAGGCAATAAAACAGCATGGGAAATGCTGACTGAGCTTGAAAAAGGCAACCAACCCACTTTTTACTACCAAGACTGGCAAAATAGTGCCGATAAAATTGCCGTGGGTATGTCTAATGTTAACTTTAAGCAAGCGTATTGGGCATTTTTACAATGCCGAGACGAATTGCTGCCATACAATTTTGAAGATATTTCGTTCACTATAATGAACTATGAATCTAATAGCAGTAAGTTAACTAAGTCATCGCAGCAGCGCCTCGATAAAATTGCTGAGTATTTGAAAAACGACTCCAGTATAGAGTCAATCAGTATTGCATCCTATACCGATAGTTACGGCGGTCGCTGGAATAATCTCGATTTATCTAGAACCCGTGCTAAGGCGATTAAAGATTACATGGTTGGCTTAGGCGTTGATGAAGCTAAAGTGGTTACTGAAGGTTTTGGTGAAAAACGCTTTGTAGACACCAATGACAATATTTTAGGCCGTGATAAAAACCGCCGCTTAGTGATTCAAATAGCAAAAATGTAAGTTTAGCCCCCTCTTTTAATGGCCGAAGGTGTAATTCATAGCACTTTCGGTCAATACCTATCAATTTAATCATGCCTCTATTATGCAAAACTAATAATCTGACTATTTAGTTATTAACATTTAGCTTTTTATTTCTTCATTTGTATTAATAAGTTAAATTTCATTTTTTAATGATTTTGGCTTTTTTAATACAGTTGTAAATAGAAGATTACATTTTATTTTGTCTCTTTTATGACAAAACTATTTAAGTTTTGCACAACTAGTTATATCTTGCGTGTCTCTCACGTTTGATCAGGATCATTAAGTGCTTAAAAATAAAACAATAGGTAGCATGTTAATTGTTGCAGGAACTACCATAGGCGCGGGTATGCTTGCCCTACCAATCGCCTCTGCGGGGCTCGGGTTTAATACGGCAATGGTGTTAATTGTAGGGTGTTGGTTACTAATGACCTACACTGCATTGCTTATGTTGGAGCTGCACCAATATGCCCCTCGCGATGCGACTTTAAATACACTGGCTAAGCTTTGGCTTGGTAAACGTGGCCAGTATGTAGCTAACTTTTCGATGATATTCTTATTTTATGCACTGTGCGCTGCTTACATAGCCGGTGGTGGTGCTCAGCTACAAGAGCGCATTAATACTGGGTTTAATCTTAGCATTGCTCCACAATTAGGCTCCGTTATTTTAGCCGTATTGATTGCAGGTGTGGTGACTTTAGGCACTAGTAAAGTTGATAAGCTTAACCGAGTGCTATTTAGTATAAAAATAGTGGTTTTAGCTAGCTTGTTTTATATGCTAACACCTTATGTACATGGCCAACACTTATTGGAAATGCCTGTTGAGCAGGGGCTGATACTGTCGGCTATCCCGGTGGTATTCACCTCTTTTGGTTTTCATGGCTCAATTCCTTCTATTGTTAAATATGTCGGGCTTGATATAAAAACCTTGCGCAAGGTTATGATTGCAGGCGCCTCTTTACCACTGGTTATTTATGTATTTTGGCAAGTATTAAGCCAAGGCATAATGAGCCAAGATCAATTACTACAAAGCGAAGGGTTAACTGGGTTTGTAGCCAGTGTGGCCAATATTGCCAATAACGCCAATGTTTCTAATGCGGTTAAACTCTTTGCCGACTTAGCTCTAGCAACGTCATTTTTAGGGGTAAGCTTGGGGTTATTTGACTTTTTTGCTGACACATTCAAAAAAGCAGACACGGGGGCTGATAGAATTAAAACAGCACTTATTACTTTTGTTCCTCCTCTTGGATTTGCTTTATTTTACCCGCAAGGCTTTATTATGGCATTAGGCTATGCAGCCATTGCTTTGGTTATATTGGCAGTATTTTTACCTGTTAGCATGGTGTACAAGCAGCGTCAGGGGATTGAAAAAGAAGGCTATAAAGTACGCAGTGGTAATATTGGTTTGGCCATAGCCGCTTTGTGTGGTATTTCAATTATTAGCGCACAATGCCTGCAAATGGCAGGACTTATACCGGCTATAGGCTAGCCCCTATAGTTATTCTAATGTGTGCACCCCAATGATGGTTTTGGGGTGCATACCATTCAAACGTCAATTGTTAACGTTAAAATACTATCGCTTGCCCTCTTCCGCTTTGCTCAGACGCCGCATCTAATTTGCCATCATTATTGATAATCACATGCATATCACCAAAGTGACGCTCATCCACTGTATAACCCATTTTTATTAGCTGTTGCTTTACTGAGGACTCCAAACCCGAGTGCGCTCTAATCACATTTTTAGGCCATAACTGATGGTGAAAACGCGGGCTATTTACTACTTCATTTGCACTCATATTAAATTCAATCGCATTGAGTATTGATTGATACACTGAACTAATAATTGTGGTGCCTCCAGGCGACCCTGTTACCATTTTCACCTTGTTATTACTGAGTAAAATGGTTGGAGTCATAGAGCTTAACATACGTTTATGTGGCTGAATTTCATTCGCTTTTCCGCCAATGGCGCCAAATACATTCATAACCCCGGGTTTAGCGCTAAAGTCATCCATTTCATCATTTAAAATAAAGCCAGCGCCTTCTACGACTACGCCACTACCAAACCCTAAATTGATGGTGGTGGTATTAGCAACAGCATTCCCCATGTTATCAATAATAGAAAAGTGAGTGGTTTGTTCGCTTTCTTTTAAACCCGGTTTAATATTTTCAGTGGTAGAAATGGCCTTTAAATCTATACTATTGCTGCGGCTTTTAAGATAGTTTTCTGCAAGTAACTTAGCTTTAGGCACTTGGTAAAAATCAGGGTCGCCTAAGTATTCTGCCCTATCAGCAAACACTCGCTTACCTATTTCAGCAAGTAAGTGCACATACTCAACTGAATTATGTGATGGTGCAGCTATGGGCCTTTTAAGCTCATACATTTTAAGCCATTGTAATATAGCAATACCGCCGGAGCTTGGTGGCGGTGAAGTAAGCACTTGATAGCCGTTCCAGTTAGCTTTTATAGGAGTACGAGACTTTGCGCGGTAATTTTTTAAATCGTCTTGAGTAATAATACCGCCATGTTGCTCCATAAAGTTTGCGATGATCGTTGCGGTTTCACCTTGATAAAAGCCATCTTGGCCATTATCGCGAATGCGTTTGAGTGTCGCGGCAAGCTCAGGTTGTTTAAAAAGCTTACCTGATGTAGCGCTTGCAAAATAACTGGCAAAATTTACTTTAATGTTTTTATTGTTTAGGTGCTCTATGTAGCCCTTAATTAACTGAGCCAACTTTTCGGGCACCACGAAACCTTGCTCAGCTAATGTAACCGCAGGTTGTACTAAGGTTTTCCAAGGAAGTGTGCCATGCTTCTTATGTGCTAGCCACATACCAGCAACACTCCCAGGTACGCCACTGGCATGAATACCATAAATAGATTTATTAGCAATAACTTGCCCTTGCGCGTCTAAATACATATCACGATGTGCGGCGTTCGGTGCAGTTTCACGGTAATCTATAAAATCACCTTGCCCATCCTTATGAATAAGCATAAACCCACCGCCGCCAATATTACCCGCCTCGGGAAGCGTAACGGCCAATACAAACTGTGCTGCAATGGCTGCATCAACCGCGTTCCCCCCCTGTTCTAACACAGCTTTTGCAGCATGTGCACTAAAAGTGTCAGGCATGGCAACGGCACTCTGTTTAGCCGCTACATTAAAAACACATAACTGTATTACCACAATACTACTGATAATTAGCTTGCTTGGTGAAAAAAGTGCTCCCATCCCATATCCTTAGGTTATTTTTATACATTGATGGCAAACATTAATGCATAGTAACAAACATCAGGTCAATATTTAGATGCTACATTTTTAAGGCTTAGGAAGTTTTAGCTCAACTGCAGGGCTTTGAATAAAGCGCAGCAGTTAAGTTTGAGCCATCATCAGTATGAATATAATAGTGCTGTAGCTGCATACCGAGCTTTTTCATGATGTTAATTGAGCCAACGTTGGCGGTCAGCGCTGTGGCACTGATTGCCTTTACTTGCGACTGTTTTTCAATCGTTGAGCAAATCGCTTGTGCCGCCTCAATTGCATAACCCTTACCCCAACTCGCTCGTTTAAACCGCCAGCCTACTTCAATATCACTAAAGTCAGGCGTATCTGAAAAAAAGCCCATCGGCCGAACAAGCACCCAGCCAATAAAAGTATTACTTTCACGCAGAGTTACTTGCCATAGTCCCCAACCTTGTTGCTCATTGCGATAAGCGAGCATTCTTGGAATGGCTTTCGTTTTTATCTCTTCAAGAGTGGTAGGTTTACCTTGAGTCAAATACTGCATAACGGCTGGGTCTTGATCGAGCTCATATAATTGCTGCCAATCATTTTCGTCCATTAATTTAAAACTTAATCGTGTTGTTACAGCTATGTTCATTTTCATTGTTGTATAGTTACCTCTGAAATATATTTTTCACTAAAGGAGATAGTCAATGAAGAAATTAGCAGGTTTAGCATTATTAGGCACTTTAATTACACTAACAGGGTGTGAAGATGCCAACGAAGTGAAACAAGACGCCAAACAAACGAGCGCTGAAGTTCAAGAAAAGCTAAACGAAACGTGGAACGACGTTAAAGAAAAAACCAATGAGCTTAAAAATGACGAGTCATTAAATGAGCTGCTTGAAGAGAGTAAAGCGATGGGCTTAGACATGTACGATGACGGCAAAGAAGTAGCTGTTGATGCATGGATCAAAAGCAAAGAAGCGGCTGGCGAGCTAACTGAAAAAACTAAGCAAAAAGCACGTGAAATTGCGGCAGAAATTGAGCAAGCACGTGAAGAGCATAAAGAAGGTTAATTATTTTTAACCATAAAAAAAGGTAAGCCATGGCTTACCTTTTTTGTTTTATTTTTAGAGCAAGTTATAGATTATAGTTCAAAGTCTTTTTTGAATTTCAAACCAAACTCACTACGATCATTGCTGCGCATTACGCCAACAAAGCCAGTTTGCTGCAGGCGACCTACATCGTAAACTTCGTTTAATACGTTCTCACCATATAGCGTTACTTCCATATCGCCGTATGGATTAGTGTAAGAAATATTAAAACCAACTAGCTCACGAGAATCAATCGTTTCACTTTTATTGAAAACTGACTGACCTTGCATTTCGCTACGGTACGAGTAGTTTGCATTTAATGCAACAGTGCCACCATTGCTTAAATCAACAAAGTAAGATGGAGCAACCATCACTGTCCAACGAGGTGTCAGTGCTGGTGAGTCACCTTTACCAATACCTTGTACGCCCTCAGCCACTTCTGTAATTTCAGAATCTAAGTAACCTACTGCAGTGCGAATAGTAAAGTCGTCGGTTAGTGCAATTGTGGTTTCAAGCTCAATACCTTGCGCTTTAGACTGGCCTGCATTTTCAACGATAGTTACAAAGCCACCGCCCGCGGTTGGATCTGAGAATGGCAATGCTAAATCAGTGTAGTCAGTAACAAACATTGCAAGCATCATAGATACATTTTCATGTACCTGGCCTTTTAAACCAATCTCGTAGTTAACTGCTTTGGTTTCATCAAACGATACAAACTGATCCGGACCACCAAATGGGCGCGGTGGAAAGCCACCTGTTTGGTAACCTTTTTGCACTTGACCGTAGACATTCATATTATTGCTAAGCTGGTATGAAGCATTAATGTCCCATGTTACTGCATTAAAGTCTGCACTAATGTCCTTTCGCTCAGGGAAGGTTGGGAAAATAGCATTCGCATCTTTTTTATCTTCTGAGTAACGAAGACCACCGCCGATTGTTAAATCATCAGTTAAATCGTAACTACCGTTAATGTAAGCTGCGTATGAGTTTGTTTCTTGATTGATTTCAAAAAAGCCAAAACCACCAAATGACGGAGTAACACCATCATTCAATAGACCATTTGGCGTGTTAAATGGGCTAAATACAAAATCTTCTGAGCGAGTAAAGCCATCTTCATTAAAGAAGTATAAGCCAGAAACAAAGTCCATTTTATCAAACGTGGCGTTTAGCTGAAGTTCAAAAGAGTATTGATCTGCACCGCCTACTTCTGGGAACTCAGATAAGTTAAGTGGTGATGCATCATCATCTAAGCCACCTTCATACTCAGAAGTACGATAGCTTGAAATAAACTTAGCTGTATAAGTGTTATTAATCGCCCAATCAGCTGTAAATGACGTACCCCAACCAGAATATGAAGTTGACTCAATACCGGCAACCGTTGTGCCTAAATCATCAGGGTTTTGAGGAATTAAGTCTTCAGTTAATAATGGGAAATCGCCATTAAAGACATCATTTGAATCTAATGAATCTGTCAGTTCAATAGTATAAGGTGATTGACCTGACTCATTATCAACGCCATCTAGCGAGAAAGTAAACGCTAAATCACTAGTTGCTTCATATTTAAGTGCTATACGACCACTAAACTCTTGCTCTTCACCAATTTCTTTTTCAGGGTTAGCTAAGTTTACTGCCGTACCTACCCCATTACGTTGTTTGTATGACGCACTGGCTGACATGCTTAGATCGTTAGTTAGTGCATTATTAAAGTAAATATCACCCGCAACTCGACCACGACTGCCCACTTTAGCGGTTGTTGTTATAATACCTTCATCACCAGGTTGTTTAGTAATTACGTTTACTGCACCACCTAATGTGTTACGGCCATAAAGTGTGCCTTGTGGCCCACGTAGAACTTCAACTCGCTCTACATTAGGAAGTGATAAGTTAGACCCCATTTGGCGACCTAAGTAAACACCATCTAGGTAAACACCTACGCCTGGATCGGTTGTTATAATGTGATCTTGCAAACCAATACCACGAATAAACACTGAGGCATGTGCAGCATTACCAACACCATAACGAGTAATGTTTAAGTTAGGAACGTATTTACCAATATCTTCTAAGTTACCCATATTGGCTTTATCAATAAGGTTAGCACCTATTGATGTAATCGCAGTTGGAGATTCGAACAAGCTCTCTGTACGTTTACGAGCTGTCACTTCAATTTTTTCAAACGCGTCTTGTTTGGCTGTCGTTTTAGCTTCTTGTGCATATGCGGAAGTTGTTAGGGCTGCAATAACCGCTAAACTTAACTGTGAGAGGGTGCGTAATTTCAAGGTTTTCTCCAAAGGGTATTAATTTAATTATGCGTTATGCTGTGTAAACATAAATTGTAGGCATAAAAAAAGATGCTTTAGATGCATCTTTCCTCTGGGAGTTTATTATATTACAAAAACGCTACAATATGTACATTTAACTTTAGTTTACGTAAAAATTTATTTTTAGCTTTTTAAGCTTAGCCAACTTACCTAAATAGCAATTGCAAATTTAGTTTTAAATTAATACTTTAACATTAATTACCATCAGTATTATTTGTTAATTGAACATGCGCTTTGTTGCGAAAAACACATTAAAGCCATTTAAGGTTATGACAATATCCAAACACCCTTTATATTTAAATATACTGCAGAATCATTTTTAGGTGAAAAGCATGACAAAAAAACAGACCACGCAATCAGCTAACATGTTTTTTAACAACAACCACCATAGTCCATTATTTTTTACTACATTGAATAATGACATATTATTAGTCTGTCATTCAGCACTCAATAGTCTTACAAATTACGAACTTTTGAGCCATTTTATGCATACCAATAATTACCAAGGGTTAGTTATCTTTAATATTCCTAAAAATACTGATGCTGCTTCACTAAAAGAGTGGCCAAATTTGAAAGGCCTTTTCTATCAAGATACCAATGAGGAGCTATTTAACAGGGGATTAGAAGCAATTAAACAAGGGGAATTGTGGTTTCCACGTACCATAAGTGATATTTGGATGCGCCAAATGCTCGATTCTGAGCAAAAGACTGCTTTGCAAACAAATAACCTAACCGATAAAGAAATTAAAGTACTCAACCTACTTTTCAGTGGGCTTCATTCCAGTGCTATTGCTGACAGCTTATTTATAAGTGAAGCTACGGTAAGAGTGCACTTACATAAAATTTATAAAAAAATAGCGGTCAAAAATAAACAGCAGGCAATTCGATGGTGCCAAGATAATCTAAAAAATATGAATTCGCGTTAATAACTAGAAAATAATTACTACTTAATGCCTACTGTAGTAAATATCATCTCATTATAAATAAATCAAACAAGTCAATTAGTTACATTACCTGAAAATAAAAAAACCTTACTTTTCAATCACTGCTATGCCTTTTTGTTGCAAAAAAGCAGTAAAAAGGTCTTAATTTATTAATTTTAATTAGAAAAAAGTTAATACTCATCTTATACTGCAACGGGATACACATGAAATTTAAATAGGAATCACAATGAAAAAACTATCAGTTGCAGTAGCAATTTGTTGCGCACTTGCCACAAGCAATGCGAGTGCTGAAGTTCGTATTAATGGGTTTGCTTCTATTGTCGGTGGTAAGTCACTAGATAGTGATCAAACTTTATATGGATATGATGATGATATTTCATTTAAAAATGAAAGCGTATTTGCACTTCAGCTGACCGCTGACCTGCAAGAGAAGTTATCCGCTACAGCGCAAATAGTAGCTCGCGGTGAAAATGATTTTGACGCTGATTTTGAATGGGCATACATAACATACGAGTTCTCTGATGAGCTACAATTAAGCGCCGGTAAAATGCGCGCACCATTTTTTCGCTATTCTGACTTTTTAGATGTTGGCTATGCCTATCGCTGGGTTCGTCCACCACAATCCGTTTACAGACTGCCATTTTCAACCTATGAAGGGTTGAGTTTGTTATACACTTCACAATTAGGTGAGTGGGATTCAACTTTACAGGTTATCTACGGTGGTTTTGAAGGTGATGTAGTAGCAGTTACTTATAACGACCAAGCAGAGTTAGATGATGTAGCAGGTATTAACTGGACACTCTCTTATGATTGGTTTAGTGCTCGTGCAGCTTACCTTGTAACTGATACTACGATGAAACTTGGGCAAAAAGATGAGAATGATCTAGCGGGGGTTCAAATAAACGCCCTAGAAAATATATTGCGCCAAAATGGATTAACGACTCAAGCTGACGATATTTCAATAAATGAAGATGATAGCTACTTCTTAGGTTTTGGCATTTCAATAGATTACAACAATATTCTATTTGATGCTGAATATACCGAATTTGAAGTTAAAGACAGTATATTAGCTAAGCAATCTCAATATTACGCTTCTATTGGGTATCGTATGGATAATGTCATAGCTCACTTTACTTATGAAGATAATGACGACAAGCATGACTCATCAAGGTTTAATGCTATAGAGTCAGTGCCGACTCTAAATGCAGCCATAAATGGAGCCTTGGAAGGTACTCGTGCCCAAAGTAATGTATACACCATTGGTGCTCGCTATGACTTCCACCCAATGGCAGCATTAAAAGTAGATTTTAGTCGCTTTGAAAACGACATATCAAATACTGAAACTGATGTTATCGCCGTTGGCGTTGATTTAGTATTTTAATTGGAGCGAACCATGAAAAAATTAATTTTAGCCAGTATGCTAACACTTTGTAGTTCAGCAGTATTTGCTGACGTTGCTGTAATTGTAAATCCAGCTAATGCTAATGCATTAAGCCAAGAAGATATTAAAAAAATATACCTTGGCAAGAGCAAATCGTTTGCTGATGGTACCAAAGTAAACCCTGTTAACCAAAATGGTACTGCAGTTGCAGATGAATTTAACGACAAACTTGTTGGTAAATCAGGTAGCCAGTTAAATGCTTATTGGTCAAAGCTGGTTTTTACTGGTAAAGGCACGCCTCCTGGTAAACTTGATAATGACCAAGCTGTGATTGATTTTGTAGCTGCTAATGCAGATGCAATTGGCTATATAGACAGCGCTAAAGTAAGTGATAAAGTAAAAGTAATTACCTCTTTATAATTAGCACTTTCAATTAAAATGAGCAGCTGATGCGACTTAGCTGCTCATTTGACCCGTCCTAATAAACTCCTAATAATCTTGAAGCATAAACCCAGCCTTGTGATTACACATAAGTAAAAATGAAGTAAGAATAGTTGAGCAGAATAGCGACAAAAAAGTATCAAAATGGTCATCTAATAAGATCGTTATGGGTGCAACAGCCACTGCATTAGTAATTTGGGGAAAGGCTTGGATCAAAGAACTCTTAGGATGGAGCCTGAGGGGGTTAAAATAAAAGTTCAAAATCACAAACTAATGTATAAAAGCCATTATCAATGGACTATTTTGATGCTTTAAAGTGAGCGACAGAAGATAACATCCAGAATAACCAGGAATGCCTAACGTATAGTAGTAAGGGTTCCTGTATTATGAATGACCTATGTGAATAAATTAATTGCAGTTCCATAGAATAAGATACAAACGAAAGCTTGGCAGCTTAGCTTTATATAAGGGCTCTCATAACAGATATTACGAGAGCCCACAGATAAATATAGTTGTATTAGTTCTCTAGTTACTAATACGTTGCTACTACTCTTACACTATCTGTTACATCAGCGTTATTTAGATAGCCGATTGCTTTAGGATTAGCGCTTATCTCTTTTAAAACTTCACTTGCATCTTTAACTTGTACAGGTGGTGTTCTGCGCCCTGTGAAAATAAGCTTCGACCATACTGCGTCTACTTGTGAAGTGCTTCTTTTCAAAACAGCATCGTCAAATTGTGCTCTAGTATCTTGACCAGCTTCAAATAACACCGGGACAGCTTCAGTTCCATCACTAAACTGACCTAACTTACCCATAAAAATATTTTTGACTTGCCCTTCAGATAGATCAGAAGTATTACTTTTATTTACAACAATAGATAATGCTGCTTTGCTTGGCGTAGCCATAGTCAGAGACAAAACTACAAAAAAGAAAATTGCTTTAAAAATTTTCATTAATTCTTCCTTTAGAAAATAATATCTAGCGATACTGTTGTCACCAAGATGTTCTCATTACTAGCAGAAAGTACTTCGTTTGTACGATTTATAAAACCAGAACCTCCTGTGGCAAGCCCATCATTGTTTAAAGGGCGGAAGCTATCAAACTGCATTTTCAATGCCATTTTTTTGTAAAAGTCCCAACGAAGGCCTGCTGTAATAGTATTTGAGCGAGAGCTTGAATTTCTAACAACATATTGTTCTAGCGGCTGACTGCCTAAGCTTACAACCTGAGAATCAAGGCTCGCTTTTACGTCCGCATCAACATCTAGCGCAAAGTTTTCAGTTAATGACTTCGCGTAGGAATAACCAATATAAGGAGTCAATGAATCAAATCGGTAACCAATCATGCCGTAAGCTGCAATACCGTTAGATAAAGCAGAGCGTGCTTCTCTGTGAGCCCATTCAAATTGACCAAAGTAACTGCCGTTATCATACACTACAGCAAGATTTGTAAGGTTAAATGGTCTGCGTTTGCGTTGGATAATGCTAAATACATCTTCAGCATTAGGCACTATATCTGCACAACTACCTAGAGCACAATCATCGTTCTGAGGATCAATAGTTAGCCCTAATTGATAATCTGAGCTAACTAACATTCTCATATTACTTGGTACGTATTCACCTTCGGCACTAATAGTTGAATGTTGAGCATTCATGTAACCAGCTCTAAAAGTCCATGAGTCATACTGAAGTGTACCTACTAAACCAGCCATGTGATGAAATTTAATATAACTTTTGCCTGGAAAGTATAATTTATCAAACTTACCTGCGTAAGCTTGTATCTGATATGAAACATCACCGTCACCGATAAAGTTACTGTATATGGCATCAATACCGTCAACATTGTTGATTGTAGCTTGGCTATACAGGTCAATAACAGGTCTAACCCACACATTTGAATAATTAACATTACGTGTATCAGAGCCTAAAAATACAGGTGAAACAAATCGACCAACTCTCAATCTAAGGTTTGAGTTATATTTATAACTAAGGTAAGCCCAATCTAATGATGGCTCATAGTTATTTTTATAATTGCGACGTGAAAGCAGTTGAACAACCCCTGACAACTTATCAGTCATCTTATATTGGCCTTGAATGCCAAGTACAGTGTCATTATCAAAGCGCCAATCATCGTCAGCACCGCTAGGTAAGGTGTTATTCTGTATAAACTCAATATCTTGCTTATTTGTTTTCACCGCACTCAATGTCGCAAAACCAGATATTTTGAAGTCATCAGATGCGTGAGCAAAATTAGCAATTAGAGTTAAAACAAGATATATAAAAATGTGTTTCATATTGACCCTTAATATAGTTGGCTTCTAGTCGTCAAACTTCTCAGTTTAGCTAAAAGCAATCCTTTTGTTTGATTAACAGAAAATATTATAGTCTATTATGGTTTTTTTTAAAATAAATATTGAACTTTTTTGATTTTTTAAAACTTACTTAATTTCACACTGGCACGAATAACAACTGTGAGGACTATGCTGGTGCTTTTAAAAATGACATAAGTTTTCTTAAAATTTAGCCTTAAATAATAAAATGTCAAAGTAACTATATTATTCACATTAGAAACTATAAAGCCGGCATGAATTTTCGTAGCTAATATTGCATGCTTTGGCTACATATAATTAACCACTAAGCCACGATATTTAAGCCTGTATCTTCATTATGTATTATGGTTAAGAGCTATTTATAATTCAAAATTGAGTTTACAAAAATTGATTTGGTACGTAGACAAGACCGTGCGTTATGTGAGTACGAGGTTACTTAACCAGACCATTAATATTAAACGTGCACTTTTGATCATATAGTATAATTTGTTAACTTTTCTAAATAACCTGAACTTTGAAAAAATAAATCTATCTCAAGCTGCTATTTTCAGCGCTAACTGCATTGAATTTACTTACAATAGGCCAGCTATTGACGCGTAAGTCCGCTTTATTTTACTAAGAATCTTTGGCTAGAGGAAAATAAAGGTAAACATAATTTTTGATTTAATGCGTTAGTAAATCTTTTAACGAAAGTTCAGGTTAAATAGTGTAGTAACTCGATGCATCAAAGAAATCATATCTTGGGTCCATGATACTTTGTCATCCATTTAAATTATTATTTTATATATTACTTTTAACTCCACTATAAATTTATGATGCTCTGAACTATGGTAGGAATACAACACAAAAAAGCACGCTTAATCAGCACTATTCGAAATAGAAGAGCTTACTTAATTTCTAAAGGTTATGAATATCGTTAATGAGTAAGTTCAGGCTTTTTTAGAGTGAGGGTCAGAAAAGTTATTTTTGTAGTTAAGGGTTTTAGATAGGGCAGAGTTCGAGGGAAAAATAGAATGATGACTAATGACACCATAAATCCAACTTCTAAAGTATGCCTTTTTTAGTACAAATTATGAGTACCAAAATAATTTTAATTATCTTGAATAATTACAACATTGAACAAATAATTTAGATCTCTATCAGAGTTAGATAAAATTGCAATCTAACCTGTAGAGATCATAATATTTTCATACTTATATTAATAAAGAAGAATAATAAAAGTATATAAAGCAAACTATTCAATTTTAAATTTAGCAGTCGCATCCAATAAGTTATCTGATAGGTAGTGTAAGTTTTTAGCCACGTCCCTTACTGCTTTAAGTGAGCTCATCGTATCTTCAAATGAACCATGCATATTAGATACGTTATCTACAACCATTGCGGCTACTGAGGTTTGCTCTTCAGTTGCAGCTGCAATTTGCGAGTTCATTCCATTAATTTCTAATATTTGCTCTGCTATTTTTTCTATTGAAGCGCCAGTTTGCTCAGCAGCACTTGCATTATCTGTGGCCATATCTCTTGCAGAGGTCATAGCCGTTACAGATTCATTGGCAGCCAAGCTAAGTGTATTTAATAGTTCGCGAATTTCATTAGTTGACTGTGCTGTGCGTGATGCAAGCTCGCGGACCTCATCTGCTACCACAGCAAAGCCACGACCATGCTCACCAGCACGTGCAGCTTCAATTGCAGCATTTAATGCTAGTAAGTTTGTTTGCTCAGCAATGGATGTAATAACATTTAGTATTTGCGATACATTTTTAGTGTCATCGGCTAATTTATTAATTGTGTTGGCCGCTATATTAATTTCTTCACTTAACGTGCGCGACGAATTAACAGACATTTTGACTTGTGCACGACTCTGGTCTACTTCTTTTTCTGCTGTTTGCACAGCATTAGATGCGTTCGCTGCAGATTGTGAAATATCGCCAACGCTTTGCTTCATCTCTTCCATCGATTGCTTAACAACATCGGCATCGGTGGTTTGTTTAGTGGTTGCTCGCTCTGCTCGCTCCATCCCTTGCACAAGACGGGTTGAATTTTCCATTAATGGTTCACATACCGCTATAACTTCTAAAACGGTTTCTCTGAGTAGACTAATAAATGCATTAAAGTTTATAGATACTTGGCCTATTTCATCCTCAGAGTTAACGGCAAGCTTTGAACTTAGAGACCCTTTACCACTTGCTAAAAGGCTTAAGTTATTAGCAGCATCACTGGCTGATGATCCAATATTACGTGCAATCCAAATTGCCATAAGTAATAATAATGCTAGAGATACAACCGTAACTATTAACATTAAGTTCAAAGCATTGTCCGAGCGCTCTTTTGTGTTAGCAACTAATTGGAAAAAGCGATCATCTGCTTTTTGTTGCGCATCCCTAAAGCTGGTTAATACTGACTTGTAAAGGCTTGTTTTAAGCTGCGCCTGCTGTTGTATTTTACTAAAATCAGCCGTGCCATTAACCATACCATTTGCTATGGTTGCTGATATTTTTTCGTAATCAGCAAGTCTCTTTTTTATATCGCTACTTATATAAGATGGATCTATTACCTCTATCGCTTCTAGGTTAGTTACGAGTTTTTCATAAGTTTCGCTAGCTTTTGTGACTAACTCTTGCTCGCCAAAGGTTACGGCCTGTGTGTACAACTCATCTAACTTTTCTAAAATACTTACATTATCTAAGGTTAATTTAGCAACTTTATAAGAAGACTTCTCCATCTCATCAAGTGATATGCGATTTTCGTTCATAGCAAAGTAGTTAACCAAAACAATTACTAAGAATGCAATGATCGCTATAGATGTAATTGCATGTATTTTTTTAGTGATGCTAAGGTTTTTAAAAGAGAAACCTGAAGCCATATTATTTACCCCATTTAATTATCTATAGTTATTATCGGCTTAATATAGAAAAATGTTAACTTTATTTTTAACTTTCGACGGTTTTTCAATAATAAATATACATCAGTATTTTTTAATATACACCAACATTTTAAATATAGAGTGTTCTACTCAATGATCAAGACTAGCAGAGCCAATATGTATTTTAAAATTTCAGACACAAAAAAACCAGTAACATCGCTGTTACTGGTTTTTATATTTGGTGCGGATGGGGGGACTTGAACCCCCACGCCCGAAAGCACTACCCCCTCAAGGTAGCGTGTCTACCAATTCCACCACATCCGCATTTTTTAAGCTATCGCTTAGCGTTAAGTCTTTAAGCTAACTTGAGGAAAGAGAGCAACTTAACAATTTAAACTAAATTAATTTGGTACGTCAGAGCTTTGCTCTTTTGTAGATGTTACCGGAACATCTTCTTCAACTGGCGTCACAGTTTCAACAGCTGGAGCGGCTTCTAAATTTTCCCACTCGTCAGTCTTTTTGATTTGACCGGCAGTTAAGTTACCTAAAACAATACTTAACACGAAGAAGATCGTTGCTAAAGTTGTTGTCGTTTTCGTCATAAAGTTACCGGCTCCTGAAGAACCAAAAACAGTAGACGATGCGCCTGCACCAAATGATGAGCCCATGTCAGCGCCTTTACCTTGCTGGATCAAAACCATACCAACAAGCGCTAACGCTACAATTAAATACACTACTAATAAAATTTCGTACATCTTATACGGTCCCTTTTGCACTATTGCAGATAGCAGTGAATGATTCTGCTTTTAAACTGGCGCCACCAATTAGGCCGCCGTCTATATCTGTTTGTGCAAATAATAATTCGCTATTTTTTTCATTAACGCTACCACCATATAAGATGGTTAGCCCTTGTGCTAAATCGCTGTCTAGTGAAGCAATTTTGTCACGGATAAATTTGTGAACACTTTGTGCCTGTTCAGGCGATGCAGTCTTACCTGTGCCTATAGCCCAAACGGGCTCATATGCTATCACAGATTCTTTCAGTGCTGCTACACCTAATTTATTAATTACTGCGTCAATCTGCGCAGCAACTACCTGTTCTGTTTGCCCGTTTTCTTGCTCTATTTCGCTCTCTCCAACACATAAAATAGGCGTTAAACCTACTTGTTGTGCGCGAGCAAATTTTGCCGCTACGGTGTCGTTGCTTTCTTTATATATACTGCGGCGTTCTGAGTGACCAACCAGTACATATGTTGCACCTAATTGCTTAATTAGCTGGGCATCTACTTCACCAGTAAAGGCACCTGGCGTATTCTCTGAAACAGTTTGTGTCCCAGTAGTTACACCACTGGCGACCATTGCTGCTATCAGTGGAAACGGAGGAAATAAAACAATGCTTACTTCAGAAGATTTAACATCGTTAATAGCATCAGACAGTTGTTCAACAAGTTCTAATGAACCATTCATTTTCCAGTTGCCTGCGACCATCGCCTTGCGTGTTGCCATTTTTCCACTCCACATTAGAAAGCGGGCGAGATATTAACTCGACTCGCCCAAAGTTACAAGAGGTTATTGTTATCAATCAGTTTGTTTGCTCATAGATTCAACAACCGCTGCTATTTTTTGTGCGCTATCGATAACTATTTTTTCTTGTTCTGCTTCAACCATCACTCGTACAACAGGTTCAGTACCTGACTTACGAAGTAATACACGGCCTTTATCTGCTAAGCTTTGCTCTACTTCAGCTACTGCAGCAAGTACTTCTGGTGCTTGAGTTGGATCGGTACCGGCAGTGTATCGCACGTTAATCATTTTCATTGGGTACTTAGTAAATCCAGCGCCTAAATCTTGAAGTGTACGGTTTTGAGCCACCATAGCAGCAAGCACTTGTAAGCTTGAAATAATGCCATCGCCAGTGCTAATTAAGTCTAAATTTAAAACATGGCCTGAGCTCTCACCACCAATTTTCCAACCTTTTTGCTGCAGTAGTTCCATCACATAACGGTCACCCACTTTACTACGAGCAAAAGCAATATTTTTTGCTTTTAAGGCATTTTCAAGACCCATATTAGACATGACAGTACCAACAACCCCCCCTCCTAAGTTGTCATCTTGGGCAGCTTGGCAGGCAATAATGTAAACTAAATCATCACCATCAAATACGCGGCCATTGTGGTCTACCATCATTACACGGTCGCCATCGCCATCATAGGCAATACCAACATCCGCTTTATGCTCAAGTACTTTACGCTTTAGTGTATCTACGTGAGTTGCACCACATTCATGGTTAATATTTACCCCATTAGGCTCACACGCATGGGTTATCACCTCAGCGCCTAGCTCTCGCATAACTGAAGGCGCTATGTGATACGTTGCACCGTTGGCACAATCTAGGACTATTTTTAGCCCCTCAAGTGATAAACCTTGTGGAAACTGACTTTTACAAAATTCAATATAGCGGCCATCAGCGCTTGATAGGCGTGTTGCTTTACCTAGCTTATCAGAGGCTACACAGGTCATTGGTTCGTCAAGCATGGCTTCAATTTGCAGCTCTACAACATCATCTAGCTTTAGGCCTTGGCCATTAAAAAACTTAATGCCGTTATCGTAATAAGGATTATGGGATGCGCTGATCACAATACCCGCTTCTGCGCGAAACGTTTGCGCTAAATACGCAACGGCAGGCGTTGGCATAGGACCGAGTAAAATAACATCAATGCCGGCTGCAATTAAACCAGACTCTAATGCAGTTTCAAGCATGTAACCAGAAATACGAGTATCTTTACCAATAATGACTTTTTTTGTGCCATGTTGTGATAATACACGCCCTGCAGCCCAACCTAATTTCATTGCAAACTCAGGATTTATAGGCCCTTGACCTACTAAACCACGCACACCGTCTGTGCCAAAATATTTTCTTTCTTGCATTAAAGTACTCCTTGTTTGCAGGCTTGATATACGCCAAGCACGTCTGCGGTTTCTTTTACATCATGCACACGAATAATATGCGCACCGTTTTGTGCTGCTATTAATGCGCCAGCTAAACTACCAGCTAATCTATCTTTTGTATCTCTGTTGAGTAAATTACCAATCATTGACTTACGTGATAACCCCGCAAGCAGCGGTAAGCCAAGCTGCGCATAGTCATTAAATTGAGCCAATATTTGATAATTGTGTTTAAGTGTTTTTCCAAATCCAAAACCAGGGTCTAATATTAACTGGCTTTGTTTTATACCAGCAGCTTCGCATGCGGCGATACGCTGGTTAAAAAAGTCATTTATCTCGCTTGCTAAATCATCATAGTGAGGAGCGTTTTGCATACTTCGCGGTTGTCCTTGCATATGCATTAAGCACACGACTACGTCAGGATACTGAGCAACCACCTCTACTGCACCAGGCTCTTGCAGTGCTCGCACATCATTAACAATATCGGCACCTGCTTCAATGGCTTGACGCATGACTTCAGCTTTACTGGTATCGATTGAAATAACGCAATCACTTTGCTCACGAATAGCATTAATAAGTGGGATAACGCGCTGTAGTTCATCTTCAAGGCTGACATCGGGAGCACCCGGGCGTGTAGATTCACCGCCGATATCTAAAATAGTCGCACCCTCATCAAGTAACTGCATCGCATGATTGAGTGCAGCTGTAATATTAAAAAACTGGCCTCCATCTGAAAATGAATCAGGAGTAACGTTTACTATCCCCATAATAACGGGTTCGCTGAGTTCAAGCACTCGACCACGTGCAAGGTTAATTTTATTATTCATCGCTAACCTTAATATGTGTTTGTTAAGTGTAATTTGAGTTAATTACAGCAAACTGATACAAAAAAGCCCCGAACTTCGGGGCTTTTGGATACGTTATTTTAACGATTATTCCGCTTTATCATCAAGGTTTGTTTCATCTTTTTTAGACTCATCTTTTTTAGATTCGTCAGTTGTTTTTTGGGTTTCATCAACTGCTTTATCTTTAGAAACATCTTCCTTTTCAGGTTTAGCTTCATGACGGTCATGCGCATCACGTGGTTCACGTACTGGCTGACGCGCCATTAAATCATCAATCTGTTTCGCATCGATAGTTTCATACTTCATCAGTGCATCTTTCATTGCGTGTAGAATATCAATATTTTCTTTCAATATTGATTCTGCACGTTGATAGTTGCGGTCTGAGAACAAGCGTACTTCTGCATCAATTACTTTGGCTGTTTCATCCGACATGCTCATAGAACGACCACCGCCGCCACCCATGTACATTTCGTTTTGATCTTCAGCATAAAGTAATGGACCTAGCTTTTCGCTTAAACCCCATTGTGTAACCATTTTGCGAGCAATGTCAGTTGCACGTTCGATATCGTTACTTGCACCTGTAGTTACTTTGTCTTCACCATAAATAATGGCTTCTGCAATACGGCCACCATAGAGGCTAGAGATCATAGACTCAAGTAGCTCTTTAGAATGACTAACACGGTCTTGCTCTGGTAAATACATTGTCACACCTAGCGCACGGCCACGTGGAATAATAGATACTTTATAAACCGGATCGTGCTCAGGCACCATACGACCAACAATGGCATGGCCTGCTTCATGGTAAGCAGTCATTTCTTTTTCTTGCTCACTCATCACCATGGTCTTGCGTTCAGCACCCATCATGATTTTATCTTTTGCAGCGTCAAATTCAGCCATACTAACAACACGTTTATTACCACGTGCTGCATAAAGAGCCGCTTCATTCACTAAGTTAGCAAGATCAGCACCTGAGAAACCAGGTGTACCACGAGCAATCACTGCCGCTTCAACGTTATCACCTAACGGTACTTTACGCATGTGTACTTTTAGAATTTGCTCACGACCACGAATATCTGGTAAACCAACCACAACTTGACGGTCAAAACGACCAGGGCGAAGTAATGCTGGATCTAGAACATCCGGACGGTTAGTCGCAGCAATAACAATAATACCTTCATTGCCTTCAAAGCCATCCATCTCAACTAGCATTTGGTTAAGCGTTTGCTCACGTTCATCATGACCGCCGCCCATACCTGCGCCACGCTTACGACCTACTGCGTCGATTTCATCGATGAAGATGATACAAGGCGCTGCTTTTTTAGCTTGTTCGAACATGTCACGTACACGTGATGCACCAACACCCACAAACATTTCAACAAAATCGGAACCTGAAATAGTAAAAAACGGTACTTTTGCTTCACCGGCAACCGCCTTCGCAAGTAATGTTTTACCTGTACCTGGAGGACCAACCATAAGTACGCCCTTAGGAATACTACCGCCTAATTTTTGAAACTTAGAAGGGTCACGTAAAAAGTCCACCAGCTCGGTTACATCGTCTTTGGCTTCATCACAACCAGCTACATCAGCAAAGGTCGTTTTAACTTGATCTTCACTCATTAAGCGGGCTTTACTTTTACCAAATGACATGGCGCCTTTGCCACCGCCACCTTGCATCTGACGCATGAAGAAAATCCACACACCAATTAGCAGTATCATAGGGAACCAAGAAATGAAAATGCTTGCTAAAAACGATTGTTCCTCAGGTTTTACACCTTTGACATTTACATCGCTTTTTAACAAATCATTTAAAATATCTTTATCATAAATCGGCATAATCGTTTGAAAACGCTCGCCACTATTTTTTATGCCAGTAATTGTGCCACTGCCACTTTCAATAGACACTTCTTGTATAGAGCCACTACGGGCATCTTTAACAAATTGACTGTAACTTGTTTGACGATCAACTTGATCGCCGCCATTAAAGCTCTGAAATACTGACATAAGCACAACTGCAATAACCAGCCAGAGTATTAGATTTTTCGCCATATCGCTCAAGGGGTTAACCTCTTGTATCCAATTAATTTAAATTCAACTAAACGCCAAGCAACTGTACTACAGTTTGTATCCAGTCGCTACTATATATACTTCCCGAGAACGGGGACGCGAGGCATCCGGTTTACGTATCTTCACTGCTTTAAAACTATTACGTACATCTTGCAAATATTGATCAAAGCCTTCACCTTGGAATACTTTAACAATAAACGCGCCATTTTTCTTTAAAACTTGGTGGCACATATCAAGTGCAAGCTCAACCAAGTACATGCTCCCCGCCTGATCAACCGAGTTATTACCACTCATGTTAGGTGCCATATCAGACAATACCACATCTACATTTTTACCATCAATGCGTTTTAACAATGCATCAAGTACGGCCTCTTCACGAAAGTCACCTTGTAAAAAGTCAACACCCGCTAATGAATCCATAGGTAAAATATCACACGCAACCACTTGGCCTTTGTCACCTACTTTTTCTGCTAAGTATTGTGACCAACTCCCTGGGGCTGCGCCTAAATCAACCACTGTCATTGCAGGACGCAATAACTTATCTCTGTTTTGGATTTCGTCTAATTTGAAAACAGCTCGAGAGCGCCAGCCTTTTTTTTGCGCTTCTTGAACATATTTATCATCAAAATGTTCTTTAAGCCAACGCTGTGAACTGGCTGACTGTTTTTTATTTGTCATAAATTAACACGCAACTAATTAGTAATATTCTCTAGATGGCGTTAGAATACCCTTAATTCAAGCCATATTCAGCAAAATTTGTAATATCATGACATTATCAAACAAACAAAAGCAGTTTTTAAAAGGCCAGGCACATAGCCTTAAGCCTGTAGTTTTACTAGGTTCTAACGGTTTAACCGAAGGCGTAGTAGTTGAAATCCAAAGCGCATTAGAAATTCACGAATTAATTAAAGTGAAAGTGCCAACTGACGATCGTGAAACAAAAAAGCTTATTTTTGATGCCATTGTTCGCGAAACAGGGGCCACCAAATTACAAACAATTGGTCATACGATTGTGCTTTACCGTCAAAGCCCAGAGAAAAAAATTCAGTTACCTCGCGGCTAATAGCCCGTTGTAAAGCTATAAAAAAACCAGCCGCGGCTGGTTTTTTTATAAATGGATTAAAAATCCATTATTCGCAAGTTTGCTTTATAGCTGCCATGCTCAA
Source organism: Pseudoalteromonas sp. 3J6 (assembly GCF_903995135.1). Lineage (GTDB taxonomy): Bacteria > Pseudomonadota > Gammaproteobacteria > Enterobacterales > Alteromonadaceae > Pseudoalteromonas. The sequence goes on from NZ_LR877185.1 coordinate 3,454,840, forward strand.
GCCTACTAAGTGAGTGATAGTGCCCGTACTGCCCCTCATCCATATTCTCAATAGTTTGGTTACTCAATAACGAAGCTAATTGCGGCGTGGTGTTACTATGCCCTATAACCACCACAACACCACTTTGTGCTAACAACTGATTTTTCAATGTCGTTAAATCGGCAGCATTATAAGTAATAACTTTAATATTAAAATACCTAGCTAAAGGCGCTGCAGTGCTTAATGTGCGGTTATAATTACTACTGTATAACGTAATGTGTGGATGGGTTTTAACTAGCGAAACCAAATGCTCAGCACGTGCTTGCCCTTGCTCTGTTAAAAATGGATTATTGCCTGTTTGCTTTTCACTATGGCGAAACAAATAAAGCTGTTCAGGCTCAGCAAAAGCAGGATTGCATAGCATTAATAGTAATGCTATCCATGCTGATTTTATCAATACACTCATTGTTTTTTGCCTCGTTTGTATGCCAATAAACGGTCTATGAATTCAGTAGTAAGCTCATTAATGAGCCCAGTTTCTGCATTTAAAATCAAACTAAAGCCTACATTTAAGTGCGGAAAAACCACTAAGTCACTGCGGTAGCCTTGCACCCAACCACTGTGATAATAAAGCGTTTCATCATCATAGTCATACACACGCCAGCCTAGCCCATAGTAGGCTTCGTTCATGTGCTCTCGCCATACTCGTCTGTAGCGTTCTTTTTTAGTATGAGTATAAGGGCGTGTTTGCGTGGCCAATGCATCTAAGGATAATACCGATGGATATTGCCCTAATTGCGCATTTAACCAAATAGCCATATCTGACGCACTGGCGTTTACCCCTGCCGCGGGTGCAACTTTATAATAATTCTTTTTTAAGCGGGCGCTATACCAACGTTTTTTGCCACGCACGTGAGGGTGTGCATAGTTATTATCCTGCACCATGGCATCGTAACCCAAACTAGCATCATTCATTTCTAGGGGAGTAAAAAACGCCTCATTAAGCCACTGGGTATAGGTTTTGTTGGTACTTTTTAAAATTACGTCGTCTATTAAGCTAAACATTACATTTTGATAGCCATAGCAATCACCAGGGTCACAAATGGGTTTAACACTCAATAGTTTTTCAACAATGTCCTTATAACCCATTCGCGATTCGATTAAATTATCGTAAGCGTTAGGAACTAGCCCACTAGAATGGCTTAAAATATGAAAAACTTTTAAATCATCTTTATAGTCAGTTTGCTTAAAATCCGGTAAATAATAACTAACAGGTAAATAAAGGTTGAGCCGCTGTTCATTTGCGAGTTTAGCCGCTAACGACCCTGCAAATGTTTTCGATACGGAGGCTAAACGAAATCGAGTGTGCGGGTTAATTTTTTGCCCACCGCGCACCTTTGTATTGCCCATAGTATGGATGTAGTCACGTGCTTGTGAGTTAACAATAGATAGCGCCCCTCCTGGGATTTTTTTTATTTTTAGTTTTTTTTCTGTATAGCGTCCATAACTTTTAACAAATGCTTCCCAATCAGGATCTGTGCTTGCGCTCGCCTGTAAATGCGTCCCGATAAGGAGCACGGCAAAAAAGTAAAAGGGTAAGGTGTTAAAATACTTCATTCTTAGCTAATTTTTCTTTTTTAGTCATAATCAACCGTTATAATATCATGAACTTTTACTCGGACTAACGTACAATATGTCCGATTAATGGCTTTTGAGTGGATGTAAAATATTTATGCGTTTTTTAGTTGTATCACTTTTTATAATATCAGCGTCAGGTTGTGCTGTCGTTAAACAACCCGCAGAGCCTTTAGCAATGCCTGCAAAGCCTATGCTTAAGAGCCAAACTTATCAGTTAAAATATGAAACTGAGCATGCTTCACCAAAAGTGAAGTCGGTACAATTACCTGCCCACAACGTGAAAAAAAATCAAACTGTTAGAGTAATCGTAGACCGTGCAAGTGTTACCGACACTTTGGTCTCTCAAATAAGCCAAGCCTTAATTGATAAACAGCTTAAGGTGACAACTAACGAGAACAGCGATTATACGTTAGCAATTCATCAAGTTGATCTGGAATTTGTAGATGACGCCAAGTACACCCTAGCACAACCAGAAAAGCCATATTCACTGTTTTCAAGAGTTGCGCAGCAATTTCCGTCGCAACAATGCGCCAATATATTGGCCCAAGTTAGCATGCGACTTACTCACAAAGCATCGGGCGATGTGGTGTGGTTTGCTAAATCATCAATTGACAGTGCAAGCTTTCATCGTGAACCTTTAGTTTATAGCTTCAGCGAAGAAAAGAAGATCACTAATGAGCTAGAAGTTGTTGCATTTATACACAAGCACAACACTGAACAGGCTCGCCTTAAACGAGCTGAGCTTAATAATGAAGTAACGGCCCCTGCTTATAAAACCATTACAAAACTGAGTCGTTTAACTAAATTAAATGGTCCATGCACACGCACCGAAATAAGTGCTCTCACTCCCATGATGCAATTTTACTTAAGCAGTATTCTTATTGATAAAATTAAAGTTCAGTAGTTGTTAGGACGACCGCTACATTTTTTTACAGATTTAGCTAAGAGTTTGACAATATACTACCCTCTTTAGCAAACTCTAATTAAGGTTCCAAGGATGACGTATACTTCTCTTAAACAGTCTTTTGGTTGTGCGGCCTTATTAGTTGCCGCTATTTTTAGTGCCCAAAGCAGCGCCAGTAATCGTTACTATGCCGATAACACTTTGGAACCCACCACTGGGTTTGCCTGGGATTGGAGCGCTGGCGCAGGTTATTACATTGAAGACTCTTATTTAGTTGGCATTAACTCCTATGATGTTGGTGCAGAACTAGATTTGAGTATTGCAGTTTCTTACGATAATTTTTATCTAGATTTTGACCATAATCAGCTCAGCGGTGGACTTGTTTTAGGCTATAGCTTAATTAACAAATATGATTGGGGTCTTGATTTATTAGGCACCAACATTCAAGCAGGTTTTGATGAACAAGGTTTAGGCTTTTATAACGACGGAATAATTGATCCACTGCGTGGTATAAAAAAGCGTAACTATGATTTTGACACCGGCCTTCGATTAACACGCCGATTTGAAAACTCACAAGTTTCATTTGAATATTTACATGATGTAAGCGGTGCTCATAATGGTTGGGTTGCCAATGTGTTTTTCAGCCACATTCAACCTTGGCGCAATTGGGAGTTTCGCTCCGGTATTGGCTTAAGTGCCTACTCTGCTGATTTTACAAACTATTACTTTGGTATTGATAGCGATGAAGCAAACGCAGCACGTCCAATTTATAGTACCGATGCCAGTACCAGTATTATGTTTGAATTTCATGCTGAATATCCCATCAATCAAGATTGGGTATTCTTAGCAGGCTGGTTAACTACATGGTTTTCAAAAGAAATTGAAGACAGCCCAATTATTTCCCAAGGATATCAACACAAAGCCAAGGTAGGCCTGCGTTATGTACTTTAGATTTTTTTACTGTTTGTTGTTTACATATTCGGGCTCTTTGCTTGCAGCCACTACACAACCACCCAGTGAACTTACTGCTGTTCCCGATACCTGTGTAGCCTTACGTGAAGGGCGTCAATGTTATGCCGATGTTGTCTTATCGTGGCAGCAACCAGAGGTAGGAAATTATTGTTTACGCGATGCGACTTCAAAATACATTATGCAGTGCTGGCTTAAACAGCGACAAGGCTCACTTAATTACGCCTTTGATTCAACCCAGAGCATTTCATTTGAGCTGTTTGATAGTAATACATCACAAGTGATTGCTGTAAGCGAAGTTAAACTACAATGGGTGTATCAAAATAGACAAAAAAAGCGGCGCTGGCGGTTATTTTAGCCACACACTATAAACATCATTCAGGTATACGAAGAAAGCTTATGGATAATTACGGTACTATTTTACTGGTTGAAGATGATATCTCTCTTGCACAATGGGTAACTGAGTATTTAACTGAGCAAGGCTATATTGTGCATGTATGTCATCGCGGTGATGAAGTTATAAGCCAAGTAAAGCATTTAAACCCACAGCTTATTTTACTCGATATTATGTTACCAGGTCTTGATGGTATCAGTGTATGCCGTGAGTTACGTAGCTTTTATCAAGCCCCTATAATTATGCTCACCGCACGAGATGAAGAAATGGATGAGGTCATTGGGCTTGAAGTCGGTGCCACAGATTACATTATAAAACCTGTTCGCCCTCGTGCACTGCTTGCTCGTATTAAGTCGGCTTTACGCTACAGCAGCGACACGCCTAAAACTGATGCTCAAGAGAGCATGATCAATATTGGTCAATTAAGTATTAATACCGAATCTCGTAACGTTACACTCAACCAGCAAGATGTGAATATTTCAAGCGCAGAGTATTTATTACTGCATTATTTAGCGAGCAACGCTGGGCAAGTTGTATCACGTGATGCGGTGTTTAAAGCAACCAAAGGCAGGGAGTATGACGGCCTAGATAGAAGCGTTGATGTGCTTATTTCTGCTTTGCGTAAAAAGTTTAATGATGATCCGCAAAAACCAGAAAAAATAAAAACTATTTGGGGGCGTGGTTATTTGTTTGTGACTACAGCGTGGTAAGTTTTAATGCCTGAGCGCTTAAATAATAAGCGCGACAATAATAAAAGTCACTTCAATACACCCAGCCTATTATGGAATAGCATCAATGAAAAAGTTTTATATTTCACTACTAGGCAGTGCGCTGCTTTCAATTATTGTTTTAGGTTGGCTTATTGATGCATTTAGCCAACAAGCACATGCACCTTTGGATAAGTTTAGTGTACAAAGCCAGATTATTGTCGGGTTAAGTAAACAGCTCACAGCTATAAAGCCACAGGCACGACCAGAACAAGTAACTAAGTTAGCCAAAGATTTTAACCTGACTCTTAACTACAAATTAAATCAGTCGCTCGCATTACCATCAGCGCTATTAGATAAAATGCAAACTCAAGGCGGGTTAATACTCGAGGACGAGCAAGGCTTTTACATGCTCTACACTAATGATGCATTAAGCCCTTACCATTTAACCATGCGTTTAGATAAGCCTTACGAGAGCACACAGCGAAACGACATAATTTTAACTTTGTTATTTTATACTGGCTTATGTGTTTTTATGGGTTTTATTATTACCCCTTTAGCAAAACGTCTTACAGTATTAAATGATGCGGCAAAACAGTTCGCATCCGGTAATGTTAAAGCCCGAATTAAGCCCTCTCGCTTTACCTATATTAAAGATGTGGAACTGACCTTTAACCGCATGGCAAGCCAAATTGAAAAGTTAGTAGCTGAAAATAAACTGATGGCCTCAAGCCTGTCCCATGATATAAGAACCCCAATAGCATGCTTACGCTTTGGTGTTGACGCTGCACTTGATAGCCATGATGAGAGCAAAATAAAGCATTACCTAACCCGTATGGAAACCGATTTGGATCATATGGAGTCAATGTTAAAAAGCTACTTAGCATTTGCTACTTTAGAACAAAATGCCAATAAACTTACTTACTCATCAGCAAACCTTAAACAATATCTAAGTGATATTGTGCTGCAGCTTGAACCAAGAATAACCGCACGTTCGCTTAATATTTCTTTAGAATGTGATGATCATACTATTTTTGCTGACTTACATTGGCTAGCAAGAGCGATCGCTAACTTAATTAATAATGCCTGCGATTTTGCACATCATCACATTAAAGTAACCGCCTCGCTACAAGAGCACACTCTAGTGATCAGCATTGCCGATGATGGCCCAGGCATAGCTCAAGAAAACAATCAAAAAGTATTTAGCCCGTTCTTCCGTGAGCGCAGCCACCGTAATCGCAGTGACAACAGTTACGGGTTAGGATTGGCTATCGTTGCCAAAGTAGCCGATTGGCATCATGGTTCAATAGAAGTGAGTAAAAGTGAGCACCTTGGTGGGGCCTGCTTTACACTTACGATTGCGCGGTTTAGATATTAATTAAACAAGTACCATCCGTTCTAACTAACGCAATATAATTAAAGAAATCGTGCTATTTATAATCAAAAAATGCACGTGTTATTTATATCTGAAAATAAAACGCAATAATTGTGCGACTAAGTCAAATAAGCACTTTTTATTTTTTTACAATTCCAGTAGATTGTCACGGCGTCGAAAAAATAGAGAAGCAAAATAATATGAGTGCAGTAAGAGGTGAGTTTAGCTCCCGCTTTGGTTTTATAATGGCTGCGGCAGGATCTGCTGTTGGGCTTGGTAATATTTGGGGTTTCCCGACACAAACAGCAAGTAATGGCGGGGCTGCCTTTTTAGTCGCTTACTTAGTACTGGCCTTCTTTTTAGCCTATCCTGCTTTAATGGCAGAGCTGATGATAGGTCGTCATGGACAAGCTAATGCGGTTTCTTCACTAACTAAATTAACCACTAAACCTTGGCAAAAGCAGTTTGCATTTGCTGTTGGCTTTGGCGGGATTTTATGTGCAGGCTTTATACTAAGCTTTTATGCGATTGTTGCTGGTTGGATGTTAAGTGCAACTTTAGAGCCGGTTACTACTCTCATAGGCGCAGATGCGGCATCTTCGTGGTTAAGTGAACAGTCACTTACACGTAACATTCTTTTTACTGTGGTATTTATTATTTTAACCGTTGCTATTATCAGCCGCGGTGTTGAAAATGGTATTGAAAAATGGTCAAAACGTTTAATGCCTGCTTTGCTCGGTATTTTGTTTGCCTTAATTGCCTATGTAATGACTCAAGAAGGTGCTGTTGAGGGATTAAAAGCTTACCTAGTCCCTGACTTTTCTTCTATTTTTGATCCCACCTTATTAGTCAGTGCACTAGGACAGGCCTTCTTTTCATTGTCACTGGGCACCAGTGTAATGATTATCTATGGCTCATATATCAGTAAAAAAGAAAACCTCGTCTCTTTGGGGGCTTATGTTACGCTTATTGATGTATTCATCGCATTTGTAGCAGGCTTACTGATTATCCCCGCGATGTATGTTGCGCAAGCCCAAGGTGTTGAAATATTCTCGTCAACAACAGGTAAACTGCTTTCAGAAGACACCTTAGTATTTCAGGTTTTACCCGCCTTATTTGATGGCATGGGTGGTGTGGGTTTATTTGTTGGCTTTGCTTTTTTTGCATTAATGAGTATTGCCGCTCTAACCTCGTCAATTTCAATGCTTGAAGCGCCGGTATCGTACACTGTAGAGCGCTTTGCAATGAAGCGTGTGCAAGCAACATGGTTAATAGGTGCTTTAATTGCCATAGTTAGTATTACCATAGTGTGCAACTTAGGCACGTTATTTGGTTTAGTGATCACCTTAACAACTAAAGTCGCGCAACCTTTATTAGGACTTATGTGTTGTATTTTTGTAGGGTGGATCTGGTATAGGTCATCACTGCTCAAAGCAATCCAGCAAGGTAACCCTGAAGTACATAACACCTTATTTTGGAAAGTATGGCCTTGGTACACTAAATTTGTATGCCCTATCGCCATTAGCTTAGTATTTTTACATTCTTTACTTAGCTAGTAAAACAAAAAAGGCCCACTAATGTGGGCCTTTATATATTAAGAATTATCTACTGCTTTAAAATCATATCTTGATGGGGTATGCCATCTTCTAAGTACTCCTCCCCAACACACTCAAAACCAAATGAGCGATAAAAATTCAGTAGGTAGGTTTGTGCGCCTATATAAATATCACGAGTAGGCCACTGAGTTCTACAACAGGCAATAGCCTGGCTAACTAATTCTTTGCCTAAACCAGAGCTGCGCTGTGATTGAGCAACTAAAACGCGCCCTATCGCACTATAATGTGCATCTTTCTCATAACAACGAGCATAGGCATTTACTGTTTGCCTATTGAGTGAATACAAGTGGCGAGTAGCATCTGCAATATCCACATCATCAAGTTCGGGGTAAGGACACGCTTGTTCTACAACAAATACGTCAACACGTTCACGCATTATTGCAAACAGGGTTTGGGAGTCGAGCGCAGAGAATGGCTCACATTTAAACGCCATTTAAACACCTTTTATTATTACAGGGCCTTACTAAAAGGCCCCATAATCTTATTAAGCAAATAATCGCTCTAACTGATCACATAACTGAGATAAGTTAACATGATCATGCTCGATAGTTAAATCGACATAACCGTCACTTCTAAATGCTCTGTCTAACTCAATCAGTACATGCGTTTTATGCGCTTCAGGAATAAACGACAGTTCAATTTCCTTTATGCCAAATAAGCTGCGACTATTTGGTTGATATTCAAGCTCTTGATAACACCCAGACACAGATTGAAAAGTAGAAGCACGTAAATGGCCTTGCTCTACATCTGCTTTAACTAAACTAAATCCTAGCTTCTCCATTGCTTGCATACAGGTTTTAACTGCTTCATTCGGATAGATGTGCAAATGGTCTTTATCTGTTGGATCAAGCGCAAGGTCAATATCAAGCCCTGTTTCTAACCACACATAAGACTGGTTATAACCGGCATTAATTTCAGTAATTGGTGTTTCTGAATGCAAACGGGCTTCAAACGGGATAGTTTTAACTTCACCAGGCTCAACAGTACCAATGTCAGTTATGCGCCATTGATCAATAACATGATTAGTAAAGTAATCACCGTCTTCACTGGCTACTTTAACCCGAGTAACTAACATTAAATCTAAACCCGTAATTTCTTGACTTACATCACCTGCAGTAATAACAATTTGTGCATTGAATAGTTGGCCTGGCTGAAGATGCTCGGTTTCTAAAATGGTATCTACCTTGGCAGCACCAATGCCTACCGATGCTAAAATTTTTTTAAACATAGTTTCTCCTTAAGCTAAGCATACACTTGTTTGCTTACGCTTAAATTCCTTCGTTATGGCATCTTAACCACATTTAAAAGCGCTTGTCAGCGAAAAACTGCTATTTACATGCTGTTTACCATAAAACCGACCATTTATGTCTGTTTTTTGTACTTTACAGCCGCCTTTATGCATACATAAAGGTGTTTTAGCTATCAGGTGATAAATACTCACTACCAGCCAATTAGCAGTAGGAAATAAGTAGATTAATTGTCAATAAGCATTGTTTTTCGCTACACTACAATGCCAAGTGCAGTGATACTAATAACTATGGAACTAATTTATTTTGCTACCGCCTTCGTCTGCGGTTTTGGTATATATCAGCTAAAATTACCGCCGCTTATCGGCTTTCTTATGGCCGGATTTATTCTTAATTTAGCGGGTTACAAAAGCACGGAGCTACTCGAAACGATTGCCTCTTTAGGGGTCACACTGCTACTTTTTAGTATTGGCCTCAAGCTAAAAATTGCTAACCTTATAAAACCTCAAGTATGGGCTCCTGCCACCATACACATCATTTTAAGTAGCGCATTGTTTAGTGGCTTCATGTTGTTGCTTGGTGTATTTGCACTGCCGTTATTTGTTGATTTAAGCTGGCAAAGTGCGTTGTTAGTTGGCTTTGCTCTGAGCTTTTCCAGTACGGTGTTTGCTGTAAAAGTGCTTGAAGAACGCGGGGAAATGGCAAGTTTACATGGTAAAATAGCCATTGGTATTTTGGTTATGCAAGATATATTTGCAGTCATATTTTTAGCGGTCAGTACAGGTAAAGTACCGAACATTTGGGCCTTAGGATTAATTGTTGCGCTACCTTTGTTTCGCCCTATTATGTACTGGGTTTTAAACCGCTCTAAACACGGTGAGTTACTGCCGTTATTTGGCTTTTTCTTTGCATTAGTAGCTGGGTACAATGCCTTTGAATTCGCAGGATTAAAAGGCGATTTAGGCGCATTGATCATTGGCATGATGTTCGCTCCTCACAAAAAGGCTGGTGAGCTGTCTAAATCACTGCTTAGCCTAAAAGACATACTACTGGTTGGCTTTTTCTTGAGTATTGGTTTAAGTGCAGAGCTTACTGCCCACTCTTTAGTCGTTGCTTTAATTTTAGTATTAATTATCCCTATTAAAACGCTGCTTTACTACATACTAACTAACTTATTTAAACTGCGAGCTCGTACCTCTTTGCTCACCGCATTTAGTTTGGCTAACTTTAGTGAGTTTGGCTTAATTGTTTGTGCCGTTGCTGCATCTAGCGGCATGGTTACCTCTGAATGGCTCGCTGTTATCGCGATTGCCGTATCAATTACATTTGTGATTGCCTCCCCTTTAAATAAACGCTCTAACGAGCTGTACGTTAAAATTGAACGCCTCTTATTGAAGTTTGAAAGCAAGACCCGCTTAGCAGAAGAGCTTCCTGTAAACTTAAATGATACGAAAATAGTAATCTTTGGTATGGGTAGAATTGGCACCGGTGCCTATGAAACAATAAACGCAACCCACCCTGATGTGGTTGCAGGTATTGATATTAAACCTGAGGTGGTTGATAAACATATTAAACGTGGACGCAGAGTATTAATTGCGGATGCAACTGACCCTGATTTTTGGCAGCGTGTTAATCACTCTCATGTCGAAATGGTCATGTTAACTATGCCCAAACATATGCAAAATATTTTTGCCTTAGAGCAATTACAAGCATCAGGCTATAAAGGACAAGTAACAGCCATTGCTAATTACCCCGATCAGCAAAAAGAATTAGAAGATATGGGAATAGATTCTACATATAACTTTTACTTAGAGGCTGGTAGCGGTTTTGCAGAGCATGTAAAGCAAACCTTGTTTCCGTAATCGGGCTTAGATGCAAATAGATTGCATTTACATTCCTTTACATCTGAGTATTTTATTGGTCAAAAAATCAGGTAAAATGTCTGTGTTGGTTTAATAAAGCTAATACCTAAGTTTGTGTTTTATAAAAGACAAATAACGGACCCCTTGCTTTTAAGTGACCAATAAGATTCTCAAATTAGAGGGCCTACTCCCTCTATCAATAGGCTGTTACTTGCCCGTTACAGCCTATTTTATTTCCTTAAAATCCCTTACACTTATCCCCATTATTTATAAAAGATGCCAGTAATGGATCCTCAACAACTAAAAGTAGCGATTAACACCATTATGCCATTTGGCAAGTATGCGGGACGCCCTTTACTTTTGCTGCCTGAGCCATATTTAGTGTGGTTTAAACAACAAGGCTTTCCTGATAGCAAGCTTGGCTCTCAGCTCGCTATGATGTACGAAGTGAAGCTTAATGGCTTAGAGCAAATGCTGATGCCATTACTAGAAAAAAATAGTAAATAAAATAGAACTTTTCTATAAATGGTCTGTCTATCTATTTGCTACTTGTTGATTTTTTGGTTTTAAACCGCAAAAAAGCGCCTTTATGGCGCTTTTTTATTGTTTGGGATTTAGTTGTCGAGGGTGATAATAAACTTAACCCCACCCAGTGGTGAGTCTTCAATCTTACACTGCCCTTTATGCCAGCTAATAATTTTATTTACAATTGCTAGCCCTAATCCAAACCCACCGGTTTTTTTATCACGGCTTTTATCTAAACGGGTAAAAGGTTTAAACACTTTCTCACGTTCAGCATCCGCAATACCTGGGCCATCATCTTCAATAACCAGAAATAACTTTTCGGCGTTGGCAGTTAAACTAATATGCACAGTTTGCGTAGCATGTTTTAGTGCGTTACTAATTAAATTTTGTAGCACTCGCGACATAAAATGACTATCACATACGTAAATGAATTGACTCGGTAGCGTTGTTGTTAATTTAATAGGGGTATCAAAACTTACTTTTTCGATATTGGCTTTAATTAATGCGACGATATCACAAGGAGCCAATTGTAAGCTTGGTTGCTGTGTATCTAAACGAGCGTATTCCAACATTTCTGATACCAAGGATTCCAGCTCATGAATATCCATTTGCATATCAGATAAATAGTGCTGTGCTTTGATGTCCTGAGTTTTATCCTCTAACATCGCGATTGCAAACTTCAAACGCGCTAATGGTGTTCTAAACTCATGTGACACTGATGAGGTCAGTTCCTGTTGAGCACTCAATAAAAACTCAATCCGCTGCTGCATTACTTGCAACGTATCAGTGATGGGTAAAAAAAATGATTTAGAGCGGTCGCTTAATTGAAAATCTTGCGCGCCTCCGACGGCTTCACAGGCTTGGCTGAGCTTAGCAAAGTCTCGCCATAACAATAAGCTCCATAACCCTATCGGTAAGCTAATAATAAATAGCACCAATAAATAAGGTATTACGGTCCCAGTGTTTTTAGCTTTGACACCTACAGGACCTACTTGTAACAACTGAGAATTATTTAAAGTAACATACCAAACAATACGTTGCTGCTTATCATACAAGTAAAGGTAATTATTTTGAGCTAATTGTAATTGCTGCTCAGGAGGGAGAACTAAATCTTGCTGAGAGATAACTTGACTATCAAAATTATGCTTTAGCTGTTCAAGACCATCTGCCGTTTGAGAGAGCAGCCATAATGACTGCCCAAATTCATCATCTAACAAAACATGTTGCTCAGATTCATCATACGGCCAAAGCTGCTCTATAACACCACTGGCAATAAACAAAGAGGCAATAATATACACGTAAAGGCTTATAAATAGCTTCCCCATTAACCTAGCCTAATACCTTGCATTAATTACATGTCCCACGCATCTGATACAAATAAATAGCCTTGCCCCCACACCGTTTTAATACGGTATGGCTTATCACTATTATCACCAAGCTTCTTACGAATTCGAGATACACGTACATCAACGGTTCGATCGAGCCCGTCGTACTCACGTCCAATCATATGTTGGTGCACATGTTCTCGGCTGAGTACTTCTCCTGCATTTGAAGCTAATAACCACAGTAATTCAAACTCATGTGAGGTCAATACGATTTCTACACCGCTTAACTTTACAATACGACTGGTTTTATCTATTGATAAATCACCAAACTTAAGCTCCTCAATGGCTTTTACGCTAGGCTGTCCACGTCGCAATAATGCACTAATTCGAGCCAACAACACGCGCGGCTCCGCAGGTTTAATAACGTAATCGTCAGCCCCGAGCTCTAGGCCAATAACTTGGTCAAAATCTTCGCCCTTTGCAGTAAGCATTAAAATAGGTAAGGTGTATTTGTCGCGCACTTGGCGGCACACGCTAAAGCCATCTTTTCCTGGCAGCATCACATCTAGAATGATTAAATCAACATCGTTTTCACTCAGGTAAGGAAACACTTCGTCTCCGCGATCTAATACGTCAACTTCTAAGCCATTATGCTCAAGATAGTCTTTGGTTAATTGTTGCAACCCTAGGTCATCTTCAACAAGTAATATCTTTGGCATTTATTGCTCCTAAATTAAAAAAAGCTCCAAGGTGAGCGTAGCCGATGTTTCTTCTTCGCGTATGCAGTTTGCACTTCTACTTGCACACTCGCTAATGATACACCTGTAAGGGGATTAATCAGGGAGTATATGGTCTCCACCTGAACACGCGCTTTATAACTAAGTTGCCCTTTTTTTACCCCTTGCCAACATTTCAATTGAGTATCTTGCTGGTATAAACACACATCGATTGGCTCAGGCAATTGCCACTTAAATTTTAACTCAAGATCACAGAACTCTTGTTGTTCGGAAACCACACAGACTTTGGGTGATACGTTAAGTGAAGGGGCTTTTGCAACACTTGGGTTGCTAAAAAATGAAGCTGCAAACACAACCAACATAAAACACTTCATATTAAAATGTATGTTCGAATCCTATAAAGGCGGTCATTGAATAGTCATGTTCAAATAGCGGGCTACTATCCATTGCTGAATAGTCATAATATGCTAAATGAAAACGAAGTGCGTTGGCTTTACCTACCGGCCAACGGGCGTCGATTTTAGCATAAGGTTGCCAGCTACTACCAACTTCTATTTTACCATATGAAAATTCTGCGCTGTTTAAGCCATAAAAGTAATTATTTAGTTTGGCTGATTTGTAGTTAACGCCTAACGTCGATTTAAGTTTTAACAACTTAAGATCAAAATGGTATTGCCATTGTAATGATCCTCTGTAGCTATTATAAACACTATTTACATCATGCAATAATTGCGCAGAAAATACCTGTTGTTGTTTTACAAAAACATAACTGACGCCAGCATCCAGTACTACTCGTCTTTTTTGAATATTATTAATATTAATCTGGCGCGGAGATTCAACATCTTGTGATTCTAATATTTCGTTATTAGACATTGTTGTGAGCGGGAATATATTTTGCGGGTGCCAATCAATAAAAAACCGTGATTCTGGGTTAATCTCAGACACAAAGCTAATGTTATGCGTATCACTTTGTATAAAAGAGTAGCCTAAACGACCGTTATCAAAAAACCAATTTTGGCCATAATAAGCCACTTGTGGGACAACCACTAAAGGAATATTGTCTGCTCCATATAAAGGATTACTGATCACCCCTACCCCTAAGCTGACACTCATTTTAAGTTCATCAGTAGTGATATTTTGCTGCGTCTGAGCAATCGCATTAGCGCTAAACAACACCAATAAAATGCATATTTTTATTCTCAGATGTAACGCCATGGAGTTATTCACTAGTTTATAAAGTGGCTTTGACCCTATAGTAGCAAGTAGTATAAGTACAAGCTCTAGAAGGTTACAATCATTAACAAATTTGATACAAACGGAACACGTTTACAAATTGGCGGCAATTTCAACTCGATTTCGACCATGAGTTTTAGCTAAATAAAGTGCTCTATCGGCCTTTTCTACTAACAAACAGCTCTTACTAAAGGGCTCCATTAAAGCAATACCAAAACTTGCTGAGATATTACGTTTATTATTGCTATCTTCTTTTTTACGAATGGTTAATTTAGCAATACTCAAACGCAACTGATTACAAAATGTCATCGCATCATTAATGCTATCAAAGTAACCCGTAATACAAAATTCTTCACCACCGTAACGATAAGCATTATATTCATCTTGCACACTATTTTGCACTTTTTGGGCAACAAGCTTGAGAACCTCATCACCTTTTTGATGGCCAAAATCATCATTAAAACGCTTGAAGTGATCAATATCTAACATTATTAACACGGCTATCTTAGCTTGCTCATCTTGTGAAGATGCATGAAGGCAAAA
The DNA here is from genome assembly GCF_903995135.1 of Pseudoalteromonas sp. 3J6. Lineage (GTDB taxonomy): Bacteria > Pseudomonadota > Gammaproteobacteria > Enterobacterales > Alteromonadaceae > Pseudoalteromonas. The sequence goes on from NZ_LR877185.1 coordinate 3,469,894, forward strand.
CTCAACTATATCGGTATCAAATTTACCGCGATTTAATAACCCCGTTAGCGAATCTTTATCAACCGCTTCTTGAGTCATAGTGAGGGCTTCTTTTAAATCTTTAATCTCATTATATGCTTGCGCTAATTTAGTTTGGAAGCCGCGAGCATAATCTTGCATTGCAATTGATTCGTCTGTTAAACGCTCTACACAAGAGAGAATTTCATTAAATGAGTTTATACTAGAGAGTGTTTTTAACTCATTTTGTGAGTCAACTAACGAGGTGGTAAAACTTTTTGAATATTGAATAGAATCACTCAAATCAAACTGTACTTGCTCTACCGTATTATGAAATCTTTCAGACATTTGTTGGAAAAACGCTAACTCTTCATCATTTATATATTTATCGAATATTTCCTGTGCACTTTGAGCAGAACAAGTATTGTGCTGACCGATAACTCTATCAAGCTCTGTATTTAGTTGTGGATTATCGCCCTGTACATAACAATACCAAATTGCATAATTAATCGGCGTTACCGCCATTTTGTACTTCACCATAAGCGGAATGGCTTTTTTTAAACACTGGGCAGAATGAGCAAGTGAGGCAGTATTATCCATAATCGAAACTCTCAGACATCACAACAAAGATGTTAATAAACACATAAGTATTAGCGGTTTATATTAACAGTTTTTTATCATTCAACAAGCCTATATTATGTTTTCCCCCATATTTTGAGCAATATTCCACAGCGCACTAATCGCAGGATCATTTAATTCTTTGTGTAATACCGCCAAGCCAATTTTAAACCCTTGTGGGGGCTCATCTTTACTATCCAAAATCTGAACTTTATCGTTTAAAGGGCTATTATCGAGAACAATTTTTGGGATCATGGCCACACCTAAGCCCAAACTCACCATAGATACCATAGCCTCATGCCCAGCGACTTGTGCATAGATTTTTCCTTGCACGTTACTTTTTCGCCACCACTGCTCTAACCTTTGTCGTGAAAACCCTTGTTCAGCAACAATAAATTCAAGCTCTGACCAATCAATAGTCTCGCTGTTATTAGCTAGTTTTTCTGTGATCGGACATTGAATAGTGGGCGCAATTAATACCAGTGGCGAATAACCAATATCTACAAATGCAATTTGTGCAGGTAATTTACTGGGCCTAGCTGCAATAGCCATGGATTCGTGACCGTCTAATACACGATTTATTGCCAGAGCAGGGTCGCCCGTATTTAAGGTGATTTCAATATGCTGATGCTGAGTCCTGAGCTGCTCCAAAATATGATGCAAAAAACTATAAGATGCAGTAACAGAGCAATAAAGGCTCACATTGCCATAAATATGTTGTTGCGGTTCGTTTAAATTGGCCTTAAAACGCTGCCAATTACTGAGCGTTGCACTAGCATACTCCTTAAATGCAACGCCTTCGCGAGTAAGTTTGACACTGCGATTATCTCGCTGGAACAGCATCACCCCTACTTCATCTTCTAACTGCTTAATATTACGACTTAAAGTAGGCGCACTTATGTGGCACAACTCACTGGCACGAGAAAAATGAAGCGTTTTTGCCAACGCCAAAAAGTAATGTAAATGCTTATGATCCATAACAACACCAGTATTTCAAATTATGAAACACTTTAATTCAAATATATCATTTTACGCAAGAAGATATTTTTCATATGGTTATTCCAAGCAAAGCAAATGCAATGCATCTAACAAATTGAATTAATAGGAACCTTAATCATGGCAAATTATTTTAATAGCTTACCTTTACGTGAACAATTAGCGCAACTAGCACAATGTGAGTTTATGGGGGCAGACGAATTTAACGATGGTGTTGCTGCACTCAAAGGTAAAAAGTTAGTGATTGTAGGCTGTGGCGCACAGGGCTTAAATCAAGGCTTAAATTTACGTGATTCGGGTTTAAATGTAGCCTATACACTGCGTGAATCAGCGATTGCTGAGCGTCGTCAGTCATTCTTAAATGCATCGGAAAATGGTTTTAAAGTGGGAACATATGAAGAATTAATCCCAACAGCCGATGTAGTACTTAACTTAACACCTGATAAGCAACACACTGCGGTTGTTAATGCCATTATGCCATTAATGAAACACGGCTCAACGCTTGCTTACTCACATGGCTTTAATATTGTTGAAGAAGGCATGCAAGTTCGTGAAGACATTACCGTTATTATGGTTGCTCCAAAATGTCCGGGGTCAGAAGTACGTGAAGAGTATAAACGCGGCTTTGGTGTACCGACACTCATTGCGGTTCATCCAGAGAACGATCCTCAGGGTCATGGCTTGGCACAAGCAAAAGCCTATGCCGCAGGTACAGGTGGTCATCGTGCGGGAGTACTTAAATCATCGTTTATTGCTGAGGTTAAGTCTGACTTAATGGGTGAGCAAACCATTCTGTGCGGCATGCTACAAACTGGCTCTATTCTATGTTTTGATAAAATGATTGATAAAGGCGTTGATGCTGGTTATGCCTCAAAGCTAATTCAATATGGCTGGGAAGTGATCACAGAAGCACTTAAGTATGGCGGCGTTACCAATATGCTTGACCGTCTGTCAAACCCTGCCAAAGTAAAAGCGTTTGAATTAAGTGAGCAGCTAAAAGTAATCATGCGTCCACTGTATAACAAACATCAAGATGACATTATCGATGGCACATTTTCACGAGTAATGATGGAAGACTGGGCAAATGATGACGCTAACTTATTAAAGTGGCGTGCTGAAACTGCAGAAACTCATTTTGAAAAAACCCCAGCGAGTGATGTAGAAATTACTGAGCAAGAATTTTTTGATAACGGCATTTTAATGGTAGCCATGGTTAAAGCTGGCGTAGAGCTGGCATTTGAAACCATGACTGCAGCCGGTATTATTGAAGAATCTGCCTATTATGAGTCATTGCATGAAACGCCGTTAATTGCTAACACCATTGCACGTAAAAAGCTGTTTGAAATGAATCGTACTATTTCCGATACGGCAGAGTATGGCTGTTACTTATACAACCATGCATGTTTGCCACTACTACAAGAGTTTATGCAAGATATTGATACCGATGTTATTGGCAGAGGCTTAAATGAGCAAAGTAACCAAGTAGATAATCAAACATTGATTCAAATAAATACCGCACTGCGTGAACACCCTGTTGAAAAAGTGGGTGCTAAATTACGCGGTTATATGTCGGCAATGAAAAAAATAGTGTAACTCTATAACCCTAGAACTTTCAATTGTTAGAAGCTAAGCCCATTTGCTTTTTGCTGTGGGCTTTTTTTATTTAAATGTAAATTATTCATCAATAGCCGAAAATAAATAATGTGCTAGAATAATCGCCTCATTGCCTCAGTTGTAAATATATAAGCACTACCATGACGATACAAAATCTCTCTATTACTCAAAAAATAACAGCGCTTGGAAGCATTATTGCTATTTGTGTTGCTGTATTAATTGGTTTGACGTCTTTGCATAACTCAAAGAATATTATTGAGCAACGCATGATCGAATCAGAACTGCCAAGTAAGCTGCAAACAATCAGTAATCATATTGGTGGGGAGATCAATGAACTTTTAGGCGCAGCACAGCAGCTTTCTGCCAATACCTTTATTTTAGATTGGGCAAACTCTGGCAACACCAACGATGCGTTGTTACTAAAAGAACTCAATCGTTTGGTTGAGCAATATGACCTTGCCACCGCTTCGTGGGCTAATAAAAACACCGCGCAATATTGGAACCAAGATGGCTTTTTACGTGTTTTAAAAAATGATGCTGCAGATGGTTGGTTTTTTGCTTTTACTCAATCTAAACAACCTTATTCAATCAGTATTTATCAGGAATCTGCAAACGATGTAAAAATGTTTGTTAATCATCAGCAGCTTAATGGATTCGGCTTAGCGGGATTAGCAAAAAGCATTACTGATATGCAAAAACTGCTACAGCAGTTTAAAATTGAACAGTCAGGGTTTGTATTTATTGCCGATAAAAATGGCTTAATTCAGCTACATAAAGATGCAGCTAAAGTCGCTAAGGTTAATATAGATAGTATTTACAGTGCTAATATTCATCACAAATTACTTGATGAAAACGGTTTTGCTTTAGAAGAAGTAAATATTAACGGACAAGCCACGCTGATTGCTGCCACACCAATTAAAAACACCGACTTATTTGTGTTAGCTCAAGTACCAAAAAGTGAAGTATTCGCAAGTGTAAACACCCTAGAGTGGCAAATATTCACATTCACTATCATGACAGCACTTATCGCAAGTGTGATCAGTTACTTGTTAGCTCGCTCTTTAGCCTCACCGTTATCAAAAATGGCAGAGTTGTTTTCTCGTTTAGGTCGAGGTGATGCTAATTTAGCGTATCGTCTACCCACATCACCTCAACCTGAACTCAATAATTTGACGTCGGGCTTTAATCAGTTTATTGAAAAGATAGAAACCGCCATTGTGCAAGTAGCTGATGAAAGCCATGGTATTCGTCAAAGCTCTGATCATGTCTTTGCACAAGCAAAACAAAACTCGTTAGCGCTGGATAAACAAAAAGAGCAAACTATTTCGGTTGCTGCAGCGATTAATGAAATGGGCGCTACCGTGCAAGAAATAGCACAAAGTGCAGCGAATGCAGCTAAGTTAACTAACGATAGCCGCGATAATACCAAACAAAGCCATCAACAAGTACTACAAAGCCAAACGACAATATCAGCTCTTGCCAGCGATATTGATGGTATTACCGAGCAAGTTGCACTGCTTTCTAAAAAGACCATAGATATTGCCAGTATTGTAGATTCAATTAGAGGGATTTCAGAGCAGACCAACTTACTTGCACTTAATGCAGCCATTGAATCTGCACGTGCAGGTGAGCATGGTCGTGGTTTTGCAGTCGTTGCAGATGAAGTAAGAGCTCTGGCGAATCGTACGTCGCAATCAACCACTGAAATTCAATCAATGATTGAAGAGCTTACTCAAATTTCAGATGATGTTGTAAATGATATCAGCCAATCGAAAGGTAAAGCCCAACAAAGCGTCAGCGCAATGCAAAGCTCGGTTGAGTTGCTTAATACGATTACTGAAACAGCGAATGAAATTAACGACATGGCAACTCTAATTGCCACAGCCACCGAGCAGCAAAGTAGCGTTGTAAATGATGTCGGTCGAAGTATTGAGCAAATTAGTGAGATCAGTGATAAATCAATGAGTGAACAAATCAACACCGAACAAGCAATTCGCGATTTAGCCACCAGTGCACAAACACTTGATGCGCTTGTAGCCACGTTTAATCAGCAGCGTTAAACAGTTTGTTACATTAAAAAATAACCTCTGTATGAAATAACCACTATACTTGAGTGTGTTTTTTGTACAGAGGTGTGTATGAGTGCTGTTCAAGCTAAACATTATTTACTGGCTGCTTGTTTGCTGAGTTTAAGTGCGTGTAGCACTACATATAACGCCAATTTAAGCACGCCCCCCCCTATTATTACTCCCCCAATGCAACTTAAACAGCAGCTTGTAGAGTCTGAACAGCAAATATTTCAACTCGATAAGAGCCTTAAACAACAATTAAGTGCTTACGTACAAACAAATAAATCGGCTGATGAAATTGCCTATAGTCTACTCAGTTTTTTACTCTCAAATGGTGATAACTCACTATCTTATCAATCTACTGGCACACAAACGGCGTCTCAAAGCTATCAAGATTTAAATGCTAACTGTCTTTCCCTCTCTATTTTAGCGTATAGCTTAGCCGAACATTTAGGCCTGAAGGCTCGCTTTCAGAAAGTACATATTCCTGAGTACTGGGCGTTAAATCGAGGGTTTAATTTACTCACTGGGCACATAAACATTGCTATAGACAATAAGACTAAATTCAAAGACAGCTCACTTGTTTATCAGCGTAATAAGCGTTTAATCATTGATTTTGATCCTAATAGCCGACAAGCTCGTTTTGCAACTTCATCGCTGTCAAAAAAACGAGTGACCGCCATGTTTTATAACAACAAAGGCGGCGAGGCACTGATTAATAGGCAGTTTGATTTAGCTTATAGTTATTTTAAAGCAGCTATCAATACCGACTCTTCATTTAGTGCCAGCTGGGGGAATTTAGGAGTACTCTTTAAACAATTAGATGACCTCCAACAAGCTGAGAAAATGTATCATTTTGCCATTGCCTTAAACGCCAATGATAATACTGCGCAAGGTAATTTAGCATTATTATATAAACTCACAGATAGAGTAGCCGAAGGCGAAAAGCTATTGGCAAAACTTGACAAAAAGCGCCAAACTAACCCTTATTATCATATATCGCTTGGTAACAGTGACTATGTAAGTGGTGACTATACAAATGCGATTAGTCATTATAAAAAAGCTAACGCTATGTCGCCAACATTACATGAAAGTCACTTTGGGTTGGCGCGCAGTTACTTTAAATTAAGTAATATAACTAAAGCGGAGTTTCATCTACGTAAAGCTAGAAAAAAAGCAGACTTCATTCATCACAAACAGCGCTATGACAATAAGCTCATTGCATTAAAATCACTTACTGCGAAGGCGAATCATTATTAAATTATTTAGCTTAACCTGCATCGTTTTTTTTATAAGTTGGAGCGGCCTTTGTAAACAGATTGAGCCGCAATTATTGACTGATTTAACTATACTAACCAGCCCAGAATTAGCTGGTAGAAAAACGAATAGCCATGCAGCATTACTCACTAGGGAGTATTTAAAAACACGCTTCAAAGGGCATCAACTCACAGTAAGTGAACAACCTTTTACTTATTCCTCAGGGCTGTTTTCTAACGCACAAGGCGTTAATATTATTGCCACTAATACTGTAAAAGATTTACCTGTTATTGTTATTACTGCGCATTATGATCATTTAGGTCTACAAGCAGGAAAATTACACCCAGGTGCTAACGATAATGCCTCGGGTGTTGCTGCATTACTTTATTTATCGAATGCGCTAACGGTTTCTTCTTCATATCGCTTTATGTTTGTTGCAACAGACGCTGAAGAAAATGGTTTACACGGCAGTGAGCACTTTGCCAAAACAATGCGCCAACTCCCAATTGTTTTAAATATTAACTTAGATATGTTGGCAGTTAAAAAGTCACATAAGCGGTTATACGCACTAACAAGTCGCGCATTAAAAAGCCAGCTTAACCCTTTACTTACTCAGATTAACGGTGACAAGATCAAATTAAAGCCTGTTTATTCATCACGAAAAATGAGCCGACTCACCAACACTAAACAAATCGACTGGCACAGAGCCAGCGACCATTATTCATTCGCTAAACAAAAAATCCCGTATGTGTACTTTTCTATGGGGGCAGATAACTTCCATCATAGTACTAAAGATACGCTCGAAAATATAAATACTCCCCTCTATCAAGAAGCCGTATTGCTAATTGAGGCATTTATTAATCAGCTTTTGACAAGCCCTGTGGTATTAACTCCCTCTTTAAAAGCAGCAACATAAGCCTCTTTTTTTGCTCGTGGAAGTTTTTTAATCGCATACTCTAATTTGCTCGCGTCGCTTTTAGTACCTACTTGTTGTTGATGAATGAGCACCAGCGGCCCTTTACCTTTGAGGTTTTTTGCCCCTTTACCTGCTTGATGAGTAGCGATACGTCGGGCTACATCAACCGTAATGCCGGTATACCAATGACCAAACCGTGTTTGCACAATATAAAGTGACCAAGTCGCCGGTTTATTTTTACTATTGCTCAACTCATTGTTTAAACTTTTTTGATTACTAATGGTCAAAACCTCGCCCTAACACGCTAAACAAAAACAATTACTCAAAAGGGTTTTACCTTGAGTAACTAATCGGTATCATGCAGATTATAAAAAATAAGGATCACAACTAACAATGCAGTCGTTAAAAACTTTGTCTCTTTGGCTTATCGTCGCTTTAACGCTTAGTTCAGCCGCAGGTTGTTCTAGCTGGGTATACAGAATCAACATCCCTCAGGGTAACTTTTTAGAACAATCAGACGTTGATAAGCTTCGCGTTAATATGACTCGCGAACAAGTACTATACGTACTAGGCAGACCCATTGCCGAAGACGCCTTCGATAAAAATACTTGGCGTTATGTATACAGCTTTAATAAAGGACGTGCTAATGAACAATATAAATCATTAGTATTAAACTTTGAAAATGAGAAGCTAGTTACGGTATCGGGCGACTATGAGCAACCAGAAAACTTTACAACACCTTTAGAGCAATAAGAAGCTATTAAAGTGTTGTTAAAAAAGGTGAGCATGGCTCACCTTTTTTGTGTCTAACGATCTAACGGCCGGCCACCAGTGACTTTATTAGCACGGCCCTCTTCTTTGGCTTTTTCAGCACGTTTTCTGCGAGCATCTTTAGGATCGGCAATTAATGGGCGGTAAATTTCAATTCTGTCGCCATCTTTAAGCTCATGATTAAGCTTTACCGTTCTGTTCCATACGCCTAAAGTTAAATCGGTTGCATCAATCTCAGGGCACTTTTTAATAATCCCTGACTGTATTACTGCTTGCTCAGCCGTTGTACCTTGCAGCACTTCTATATTTAACGTGGTTGCCTTAGTGGGTAACGCGAACACAACTTCAATATTTATCATGCACGTTCTCCGTACACGGTTTTTGCACGTTGAGTAAATGCACTCACCATGTTTTTAGCCACATCATTAAAAATTTTACCAAACGCTAGCTCTATTAGCTTACTTGAAAACTCGAACTCTAACTGTAAATTAACCTTACACGCCTGCGCATCTAATTGCTGAAAGTGCCAGCGACCTTGTAGGGTTTTAAAAGGGCCATCAACCAAGCGAAGCATCACTGTTTGCTCATCAATTAGCGTATTTTCAGTGGTAAACCATTTTTTTATACCGGCTTTGGATATTTCTAAACTAGCGGTCATGTTATTATCATGCTGCTTAATAATTTTTGAGTCTGAACAATTAGGTAAAAACTGTGAATAGGCTTCTACATCATTGACTAGATCAAACATCTCTTTAGTGCTGTACATAACCAGCGCGCTTTTTTCTATTTGTGGCATACTCACTCCCAACTGTGTGCAGGAATTTTAGCAAGCTTTGTGCGTTTCCCCAAACTTTCATCGCGCTTAAATTAATCCTTCGCTTTTGCATGTATAATTTAAAAAATCGATGTAAAACATCTTGTATAACGTATATTATAGGGCACTATGGCTAAGAAAAATTCATCAAAATCGACAAGTAATACCATCGCGCTAAACAAAAAAGCGCGACACGAGTATTTTTTACACGACAAGTTTGAAGCAGGTGTTGAACTCCAAGGCTGGGAAGTAAAAAGTATCCGAGCAGGTAAGGTAAATATCTCTGAAACTTACATTCATCTTAAAAACGGTGAAGCATTTTTATTAGGTAGTACCATTCAGCCTTTAAATAGTGCATCAACACATGTTATTTGTGACCCGCTACGTTACCGTAAATTACTACTAAGCAGGCGTGAACTTGACCGCTTAGTTGGTGCAACTGAACGTGATGGTTATTCATTAGTTGCCACCGCTATGTATTGGAAAAAATGCTGGGTGAAGCTTGAATTCCATTTAGCTAAAGGTAAGAAAATGCATGACAAACGTGAAGATGGTAAAAATAAAGATTGGTCCCGTGAAAAAGAACGTTTAATGAAACACAAAGTTTAAATAAAGACGCCTAACATCATGTTAGGCGTTTTTTTGATTAAATTTTTAAGAAAATACAAATTATTACAAATTAAAGTCGCTCAGTGATTTATTTTTTAATAATGACCAAAGCACTCTCCCGCACCAGATAGCGAGTATCCCATTGTTTTTCATTATTGAGAAAATCAGTATATATTCGTGCCGATAATAAAATCAGCTTTGCAGTCAATTGATAACAGTTAAGTTACATGGTATTAATAATTCGGCTTGAAAAAACAAGTAAATTATAACATATCAACAAGGACTTAAGGATGAAGCAATCAATTGCATTTACACCGAGCTTAATCATCGGTGCTACTATCGCATTGTCAGCAGGTTTTAGTACAACAACTTACGCTGCACAGCAGACTGCAGAAAAAGTAGAACGTATTCAAGTAACAGGCTCTCGTATCAAACGTTCCGATATCGAAGGCCCATCGCCAGTACAATCCATTAATAAAGAAGACATCGAAAACATGGGTTATGACAACCTACAACAGCTTCTTGAAAGAATGCCTGTTGCAGGTAATGGTACTTTTTCAACCCGTGGCAATAACCAAGACTCAACCGCTAATGGTTCAGCCGCCGTCAGCCTTCGTGGTTTAGGTGCTGATGCTACGTTGGTACTTATTAATGGTCGTCGTGTTGCTATAAGCGCATTTGCTGAAGGGATCACCAACTCATTTGTTGACATAAACAGCATTCCTGTTTCAGCAATTGAACGTATTGATATTTTAAAAGATGGCGCATCAGCAATCTATGGCTCTGATGCCGTAGCAGGTGTTGTAAACGTTATCTTGAAAAAAGACATCGACGGTATTGAAGTTAATTTAGGTTACGGCGGTACAGATGGCCCTAACTATGAAGAAACCACGGCTAGCATTGTTTGGGGTACAACGAGTGCAAAAAGTAGTGCGTCCGTTATTATTGATTACTTTAAAAACACGTCTTATCATCAGACGAAATGGGACGTTTAGGTACTGCTAATCAATCTCCTTATGGCGGCCAAGACTTTCGTTCATCACGTGGCTTCCCGGGCTACTTTTACGTAGATGGCGTTAAAACAATCGATCCTTCGTGTCCTGCTGAAAATGCAACATCAAGTGGTAGTTGCTTATTTGACTATGGTCCATTCGGCTATATTGCCCCTGCATCAGAACGTGTAGGCGCAATTTCACAATTTGAATACCGCTTCGACAATGGCATCACCGGCTTTTTAGAAATGGCTGTACAGCATAACAGCTCAGTTGCAGCTGGCGCACCAACGCCACTTGATGAAGATGCGGGTTTAACCGTACCAGGGAATCATCCAAATAACCCATTTGGTCAAGATATAGAAATTGGTCGTTACAGAACAGTGGATGCAGGCGCGCGTCAATGGGATATCGAATCAGACACATTACGTTTTGTTGCTGGTTTAAAAGGTGAAATTAACGACTGGAGCTGGGAAACAGCGGTACAAAAAGGGCGTAGCAAGTCATTACAAACAGGGGATCGTTCACAAGGTTGGGTTCGCACCGACTTTTTACAACAAGAGATTGACGCAGGTAACTACAACCCATTTGGCGGCACTTACAACGATCCGGCTGTTGTTGACAGAATCACAACGAGCTTGGTTCGCCAAGGTGAGTCTCATATGACGTCGTTCGATGCTAACATTTCAGGTGAAGCATTTAACTTTGGTGATGATGTTGTCATGATGGCGGCCGGTATTGAATACCGCGAAGAAGACGTAACTGATACGCCAGATGATCAATTTCAACGTGGGTTAATCTTTGGTACCGAGTCAGTTTCAGCTGCCGCAGAGCGCGACCAATACGCTGCCTATGTAGAGTTTTCAATTCCACTTGCGGAAAACTTAGAGCTACAACTTGCGGGCCGTTATGATGATTACAGTGACTTTGGCACTACGACAAACCCTAAAGTCGCTTTACGCTGGGCACCTAGTGATGAAATCACGGTTCGCGGTTCTTGGGCGCAAGGCTTTAGAGCACCTTCACTTGCACAAGTAGGTTTAGGGCCATCTCAAGAGAGTCAGTTCTTTATTGATAATTACCGCTGTGATGCAACAGGTAAAGATTGTGACCCGCTAGATTACAACATTGAATTTGCCGGTAACCCAGATTTAGAAGCTGAAGAATCTGAATCTTGGAATGTCGGCTTCATTTGGGCACCCACAACTGACTTTGGTTTAAGTATTGATGTGTGGAGTATCACCCAAGATAATAAAATTGATGAGCAAGAGTTTGGTCCAATTTACAACTCAGAGTGTAATAACCAAAATAGTACGGTATGTGTACGCTTACCACCATCAGGTACTGACAGCCTAGGAACTATTCAAAAGATATTCAGTACTTTTGAAAATGTATCATCACAAGAAGTTTCTGGCGTTGATATTTCAGCAAACTACAATCATTCACTGGATGAGTTAGGCTTACTAAAATTCAATTTAGAATGGGCTTACCAAGATAAATTTGAAAAAGACGGCCGCGATTACACTGGTGAATATGGCTACCCAGAGCACCGTTGGATTTTCTCAACAAACTGGGAAATTGGCCAATTCAACACGAATATGAACATTAGTTATGTGGGTGAGTTTGAAGATACGCCAGATATCGATTTCGATGGCAACTTAGACTTCGATAGTAATACATCGCGCACTGTTGATTCTCAAGTATTGGTTGATTTACAAACATCATACCGTATTACTGAGTCTGCAAAAGTATCGCTAGGTGTTAATAACTTATTTGATGAAGAGCCACCATTTGCAATTGGTGACGGTGATTCAGATCTGTATGGTTACGCATCGGGTGTACACAACCCTCGAGGTCGTTACATTTACACTAAAGTGAGCTTTTCGTTTTAATTAAAAGCAATAAAAAACCGCCAATATGGCGGTTTTTTATCTTAAACTAAAGGGCTAGATTATAGCTCGCCTTCGTTTTCAGATAAGAATTTAGCTACGCCTTCAGGGCTTGCATCCATTCCTTTTTTACCTTCAGTCCAACCAGCAGGACATACTTCGCCATGCTCACTGTGGAATGCTAATGCATCAACCATGCGGATCATTTCGTCGATGTTACGACCAAGTGGTAAATCGTTAACTACTTGGTGACGTACGTTACCTTCTTCGTCGATTAAGAAAGAACCACGAAATGCAACGCCCGCTTCTGGGTGCTCAACGTCGTATGCTTTACAGATCTCGTGTTTAACGTCTGCAACTAGTGCGTATTGAACTTTACCAATACCGCCGTCTGCTACAGCCGTGTTACGCCATGCGTTGTGTGAGAACTGTGAATCGATTGAAACACCAATTACTTCTACACCACGTTTTTGGAATTCTGCATAACGCTTATCAAAAGCAATAAGCTCAGAAGGACATACAAAAGTGAAATCTAGTGGGTAGAAAAAGATTACTGCTTTTTTACCTTTGATTTTTTCGTGAAGGTTATAGCTATCTACAATCTCACCGTTACCTAGAACAGCTGCAGCGGTAAAGTCTGGTGCCTGGCGGCCTACTAATACACCCATTTTATTCTCCAAATATTTTGAGTTTATTGTCAATTGCTTACGCAATACTGATAGTAATATGGGCACTAATTTTTAAATTACAATAGCACCATATCTAATTAATCATTATTCTATGGCTATCAAAAATAAATTAACAATCGTATTTATAGATAGCGCCGTTCTAAAATAGCGAACGCTTGATAAACACACGGATTATTGTTCATAAAAAAACCTGCTTAAAGCAGGTTTTTTTTTCTAATCCATAATGTCGCTAGGCATATCACCGCGAATATGTTGCCATATTTCACCGGTTTGATGACCATACTTACGCATCATGGATATCGCACCATCGTGCTCTTTATTCTCAGCAAGCTTAGTTAGATCTTTATAGAATTGACGTGCAAGCTCACGAGTGCGAGGATCTGAAAAGTAATGACAACCAATCTTAGAATAAAAGCCTTTGAAACCATTAAGAATAAGCACATAAATGCGATTGTTACCAGCAACAGCTAACTCATGGTGCACTTTATAGTCATAATCAGCAAATGCTTGCGCACTGTCTTCTAGTTCATCACTTTGCGATAAAATTTCAATAACGCGCTCTGGTGCAAGCTTTATTGCTGCACGGGTGTAAATTGCGCTGATGTTGGTGCGTGCTGAAAGTAACTGATCGGTCAACTCTGGCATTTTGTCTTCGTCTAAACGGGCCAGTGTTTCAAGAATATTTAACCCTGACGTTTCCCAAAAATTATTTACGCGAGTAGGTTTACCATGTTGTATTGTTAACCAACCGTCTCTTGCTAATCGTTGTAACACTTCACGCAATGTGGTTCTAGTAACACCAATTAACTCTGAGAGTTCACGCTCAGCTGGCAGAATTGAACCTGGAGGGAAATCACCATTCCAGATTGACTCTACTATGTATTCCTCAGCAAATCCTGCTGGGCTTTTCGCTTTAAAAATTCTCATTCAATTCCTACTCGAATTAATTCACATTACATCGCTACATACGATTAACTGACTGATTGTACCAGACAAGTCACAACTAACAAGTAAAGTAAGTTAAATTACCTAGGTATGTGATTAAAAGGGTAACTTTACTGGTAGAAATTAAACACAATATGAATGCCCACCTATTATTCATACGAGACAGTTTGACTAGCTCTTACAACTGGATTAACTTGATGGCTCTGGGGAAAGTCATGTAACAGAATATCCCTAACTTTGAGGTGCGAAAAGCTTTCATAGCTCCTCGCTTTTTCCTTTTACTTGCCCCGCTGTTTATCCTAAGTCATAATCTAAGCCCTTATTTAAATACGGAATTGTTATGAACTGGCTTGCTAATCTAAGTACTCAGCGTACACCTTGGTTATTATTCAGTGGGATTGTTTTTCTGCTTGAAGTTACTGCACTTTTCTTTCAATACAACATGGGGTTAGCGCCATGCATTATGTGCATATACCAGCGCACCGCAGTATTAGGCCTACTTTTTGCGGGTATGATTGGAGCCAGTAAACCAAACAGCCTCATAGTACGTATTGTCGCTTATGCTGTTTGGGGGATTTCAAGTGTATGGGGGTTACTAATAGCCCGTGAGCACATTGAAATGCAAACAACCACAGACCCATTTGCATTTAGCTGTGAATTTGAGCCAAACTTTCCAGAATTTATACCGTTACATCACTGGATACCGCAGTTTTTTGAAGCGACAGGTGACTGCGGAAATATAGATTGGCAATTTGCCAGCCTAAGTATGCCAGCGTGGATGGAAATTATTTTTGTACTCTTTACCGCCACACTGTTTATATTAGTGGCCAGTCGATTAATTACTAAAAAGTCACTTTAATATGTTTACTTTTTTTTCAAGCCAAGTTGATGAGCTTAAACATTTAAAAGTTCGTCAACGACAAACTGTTATAGCTATCTCTTTAAGCATGCTATCACCCAGTGACAGGGTCTTTATACGCATACTAAAGCTGATGCTATTAAGCCCATTCTTTTTAATATTTACTCTTTTCGAAGGTTGGTTACTGGTGCCCTTTTTAATTGTAGCTGGGTTGAGCTATCCGCTATTAACAGCACCAGTAGATATTAACTTTGCTAAAAAGCACCTTGGTGCTGCCTTAAAACAGTTTGATCAGGGCGCATAGCGCCCTTTTTAGTTAAAACGTCACCTTTCCATCAAGTTTGGCTAGCATTTTTTTACCCACCCCTTTTACTTTAGCTAGATCTTCAAGTGATGCGAAATCACCATTAGCTTCTCTATAATCGATAATTGCCTGTGCCTTTTTCTTACCGACACCTGGTAACTTAATTAACTGTTTTAAATCAGCACTATTAATATTAACCATGGCTGATTGCATCTGCTCTGATAGCATATCGCTTTGCGCAAAGGTGGTACCCATAGGTAATAAACATAAAGCAGCTGCTAACGAGATTATTTTAATTAATTTCATACTATTTCCTTTTGCGTTCCTACATGAACATTCGTTGATTATTTACACCCAGCACTTTTACATAACGTTGTGGTTACTAAGTACTAACGGTAACAATCACTCCTTGCGACTCCTTTACTGCAACGCGTTATAAAGTGACTTAATAAATAAAGTAGAGTCAGCCTTTATTGTCAACTAAGCTGCAGATAAACTAAGGCTAAAGCTTGCAAAATAACGCGCAAGCTTGTACTGTACATAAAAACAGTAATCTAATGATTTAAAATAATCATATTGCCACGTAAGTAAGCAGGAGAAATCATGGCTGTTGTTGTTAAATATGTTGTAGAACGAAACGGAGTCGAGCGCATGACGTTTACTACTAAAAAAGAAGCTGATGCCTATGACAAAATGCTCGATATCGCCGAGTCACTAGAACTAATGCTTGAAAAAGTAGATGTGCCGCTAAGTGAACAACAAGTTGAGTCGCTTGCACTTGAGATTGCGAAAAGTAAAGACGACTTTATGGCGGTACTTAAGGGGACTAAAGAAGTACCTGCAAAAGCTAAAAAAACAAAGTCAGATAACGTTGCAGATATAAAAGATAAAGCTGCAAGTTAGTACTTTTAAAAACCTAATAGTAATTATTAAAAAACTGAATTCGGTATTCGAATTCAGTTTTTTTTATGCCTTTAAATAATGATAGCTAAAAGCGAGTAAATCATCACTATTTGCTAATGTTAAAAGTCAGTCAATAAAAATGCCAACCAGTTAAACTGGTTGGCATTTTTTAAACCAAAACTTAGGTTAACTAATCACTTATAATGACGATTCAACTTCATCAAACAGATCAGTAATTTCCTTTTTCGGTTCAGCTGTCATAAGGCTTCCTACTACAATCGCAATACTTGCTAAAATAAAGCCAGGGACGATTTCATAGATCACGCTACTCAAACTCTCACCATTAATAGTAATAGGCGCATAAATCCACACAAGCACCGTTAGTGCACCTACAACCATACCACTGATAGCCCCTTTTAAGTTCATACGCTTCCAGTAAAGGCTAAACAATACCAGTGGACCGAATGCAGCACCGAAACCAGCCCATGCATTACTTACTAAATCTAGTATTGAACTATTGCGGTCATACGCTAAGTAGATTGCAAATAACGCAACCAATATCACGCTAATGCGCCCTACTAATACCAGCTCAGTTTGCGAAGCATTACGATTTAAGTAGATCTTATAAAAGTCTTCAGTTAAAGAACTTGAACACACCAATAGTTGCGATGAAATAGTACTCATAATCGCAGCTAAAATAGCCGCTAGTAGGAAACCGGCAATTAACGGATGGAATATTAATTCAGCTAATACTAGGAAGATTGTTTCTTTGTCGGCAATCGGCATTTGGTTTTCAATCATGAATGCTGCGCCAAATAGCCCGGTAAATACCGCACCAATAGCGGATAGCGTCATCCAAGACATACCAATACGACGCATGGTTGGCATTTCTTTTACTGAGCGAATAGACATAAAGCGAACAATAATATGCGGCTGACCAAAGTAACCTAAGCCCCACGCCATTGCAGAAATAATAGCAATGGTAGAACCGCCCGCAAACCAGTCAAGCATACTTAAAGAATGAATTTCGCTTGCTTTAGGCGAGCTTAGTAACTGCTGATAGTTTGCATTTGCTAAGGTATCCATAAAGGGTTGGTCAAGCATCATGTAGGTGGCAATTGGCACTGCCAACAACGAAATAAACATGATACAACCTTGCACAAAGTCTGTAAGGCTAACCGCTAAAAAACCACCAAACAAGGTATATACCACTACTACACCCGTGGTGATGTATAAGCCCATTTCGTAACTCATTTGAAATGAGTTTTCAAATAACTTACCACCGGCAACAACTCCCGATGAAGTATATAAGGTAAAGAAAACAATAATTACTATTGCAGAGATAACACGTAGGATATTTTTGTTGTCATCAAAACGGTTTGCAAAGAAATCAGGGATAGTAATGGAGTCATTGGCTTTTTCAGTATAAACACGCAGTCTTGGTGCTACTAAAAAGTAGTTTGCCCATGCACCTAATACTAAACCAATTGCAATCCAAACCTTACTCAATCCAAATAAATACATTGCGCCAGGTAAACCCATTAATAACCAACCACTCATATCTGATGCACCAGCCGATAGGGCAGCTACACTGGGGGCTAAATTACGACCACCTAGCATATACCCTGAAATATCACTGGTAGATTGCTTATATGCGTATAGTCCTATTCCTAGCATTACAATAAAGTATAATGCCAGTGAAATAATCATTCCTGTTTCCAAATTCGCCTCCACTTAAAAAAGTAATAATAGGCTTGTAATCCAAATAATGACTCTTGAAATCTTATAATTAAGACAGTATTGGAATAAAAGCTTTCTACTCAACTATAACACGGTAATCGCTAATAACTCCAACCCGCTAATTTAAGTAGATAAAAAACCATCCATTCGCTTGTTTTTAAAACGAATAGAGTAAAAACAATAAGTTTAGATTAATTAAAATTACCCAAGCCATGATATTTTATTAATAAAATTCATTTTACCGATGCTATTTTGAATGTTTTCCAATATATTATTACAATGTTAATTAATTTCTACCTTTACGGAATCTTATATGTATTTTTACGCTGCTCGCCAACCCATTTTAGATCGCAATAAGGAGCTAATTGGCTACGAGCTTTTATTTCGTGATGGGGTAGATAACGTATTTCCAAATATTGACGGCGACGAAGCGACGTCTCGCCTAATTGAAGGCAGTCAGTTTAATTTTGGCCTTGAAGATTTAACCGATAATAAACCCGCTTATATTAACTTTACCCTAGACACCTTATTAAAAGGCTACCCTACGCTATTAAATAAAGACGGGGTAGTTATTGAAATATTAGAAACCGTTCAGCCAGGAAAACGCCTGCTCGCAATAGTTAAAGATCTAAAAGAAAAAGGGTATACACTCGCTCTAGATGACTACGCGCACCAACCTGTTTGGCGCCACTTTTATCCATTTATTGATATCATTAAAATTGATTTTTTAAAGTGCGATATAGAAATCGTTAAAGCCCTCATCGAGGACTTAAAACCTTACCCTCATATTAAATTACTTGCAGAAAAAGTTGAAACCTACGAGCTTTACAACCAAGCTTTTGAACTGGGCTTTGAGTACTTTCAAGGCTTTTTCTTTTCAAAACCTGAGATGGTGCAAAGTAAAGCCTTACCTCCATCAGGCATGGCACTGGCTGAACTACTCTATGAAACATCCAGTGTAGAAATGGATCTTAAAAAAATCACCGATGTATTTGAGCGTGATGTTAACTTATCATATAAACTACTGCGCTATTCAAACTCAGCAGCATTTACCCGCCGCTCTGAAATAAGCACTATAAAACAAGCACTAATTGTATTAGGCGCTGCTGAAATAAAAAAGCTGCTCTCTTTATTGTTTGCAGCACAAGTCTCTGCCGATAAGCCATTAGAGCTTATTAGACTGTCGTTAACGCGGGCGCGTTTTTGTGAGTTGTTAGCTATTTCACATGGCAAACTGAAAGACACAGGCATGGCGTTCTTAACTGGCATGATGTCGCTTATGGATGCGATATTAGATGAAGAAATGGACAGCGTAATGCTTAAATTACCTCTATCTAATGAGATAAAAACAGCGCTATTAAAAAATGAAGGGCTACTTGCCGAATACTTAAGTTTAGTGACTCTGTATGAGCAAGGTGATTGGCAAGCTGCGAATGCCAAAGCTCAGCAACTAAACTTAGGTGATGAAGTGCCTGATGCATACCACGAAGCTCTCAATTGGGTTAGTGAGCAAATGCAGGTGATGATTGATAGCTAAGAGATCTTTGATGCCCATTAACAAAAACGCCAGCATTTGCTGGCGTTTCTATTTTAATTAAAGACTTTCTAAAAAATCTTCATCAAAATCTTCAGGCTCTTCTTTTATTGGCGGGTTACCGTCAAATAACTCGTATAATTGACGCTGAAAATAAATGTCTTTAATAAACAAGTAGGGGTCTAACGAATCATTTAATAACCCTTCCTGAGCCATTAATGACGCACGCGCTTCAACTGCTTTTAGTGCGAACACTAAAATGGTTTGTGGCGTGGTCAGTGCTATTTCAGGCAATACAAGGTTATCAACAACATCACCGGTTAAGTTACGTGCGGTAGATGGCCCCATTGCTGGGATCATTAAATAAGCACCATCACCCACTCCCCACACACCTAAAGTTTGGCCAAAGTCCTCGCTAGTTACTTCAAGCCCAAGTGAGCTGGCCACATCAAATATGCCAAATACACCCACGGTTGAATTCACTAAAAAACGTGCAAAATTAATTCCAGCACTGCTTGGTTTTCCTTGCAGGCCGGCATTTATAATATCAACGGGTGCAGTAATATTATCGGTAAAGTGCACAATACTACGACGAACAGGCTGCGGTGTAACAGTGATGTAACCCACTGCTGCTGGCCTTAAAATATAGGTATCGAGAACGTCCATATTAAAGTCATAAATGGGTCTATTTACACTTTGTAAGGGATCGCGCTCATCATATTTACTCTCGGGCACTTGAGCACAGCCCGATAAGGTGAGTAAACATAATAAAAGTAAGCCTTGTTTTAACATCTCAAATCCTTAAGGTATTAATGTATCAATGTTCAGTTGCACTTGTCGCACATCTTTACGAAGCAGTACTTCAGAGTGGCCTTCAAGCTCACCAGTACTTGGCATCACTGAATCATCATTAGAAATACGCGCAGAAATAACAATTTCATTAGCACTGGATAAATTTAGCCCCGCCATCATGGCGTTCTTGTCGCTCAGCTCAACGGTGATTGGAAAGCTATAGTCAGTCAGTTTAACAACGGCTAAAGGCATGGGTGAACCTTCAGAAGCTTTAGCAAACACAAACAAAATACCGTTACTGGGCTGTTTCTCTTCGAGTTGCTCGTCAATCTTAACCGTAACCTGAATACCCTGTACAACTTGCTGGTCGTGGCTGTTTAGCTCACTTTGCTTAGCTATTTGGCCATCAATTTCACTAATGCGCTTTGAAATCATAGCATAACGCGTATCTGACTCGTCCATACTGGCAAGAAGTACCTCAAATGCAGCTTTTGCCTGTATCCAATCCTTTCTCTCAAAAGCAATCAGCGCAAGTAACGAAATCGCATCGAGGTTATTTGGCTGTGCTTGTAGTACTTTAGAAAGCATACCCGCTGCGCGAGTCATATTTTCATCACTGCCCTCAAGTAATAATACCTGCGAGTAACTCACCAAAGCTTGCATATTATCAGAGTTCATTGACAATGCTTTATCAAATGACTGTTTTGCCATGTCAAACTCATTAAGCATTATAGCCACACGCCCTAACAGCATCCAAGCCACTTCATCGTCACCGCTTTGGCTTAACTTAGTACGCAGTGCCAATGCAAACGCTTGCAGTTCATTTTTAGTTAACGGCTCACCTTTTTGCATTACAGCGCGTTGGCCATAATCGGCCAAATTGTCCATTGCATCATGCCAAGCCGCTATTTGTTGCTGGCTGCCGGTCATTGCATAAAATATACCCGCTAACGCAATTAAAAACGCCGCCCCTGTTAAAGCAAATATACGATTATCACCACGACTATTGAGTGACTTTTCTGGTGATAATTCATTTAGCAAACGGCGTTTTAGCTCAACAATTGCCTCGCTGTGGTTTTGCGAGTCTATGCGTTGGTTGTCTAAATCAGCCTGCAGTTCAACTAAACGCTGCTCATAAATGCTGATAAGCTCAGCATTAGCGTTATGAGTAATCGTTACTACGCGCTCTTTTTTTAAAAAAGGCACAATAATAAACAGCAATGCAATGAGTGTGAGTAAAGCAAAAGACGCCCACATTAGAATCATTTAACTTTGCTCCTGACGTTTATTTTGTTTAATCAACTTATTGAGCATCACTTCATCAGTGTCACTCCACGTTTGTTTTACCGACGCTTTACGCTGGCGAATAACAATAAAGCCAAAGCCTATTATTACAATGAGTACTGGCAACACCCACAGAATTAACGTAGCCGGCGTTACTGGTGGATCGTAATGAACAAAGTAGCCATAGCGGTCAATCATATAGTCAATGACTTCGTCTTTGCTTTTACCATCTTTTACTAACGCCAATACGCGATCGCGTAAATCTTTTGCAACTACGGCATCTGAATCAGCAATATTTTGGTTTTGACATTTAGGGCAGCGTAATTCCTTAGTTAGCTCTTCAAAACGAACCGCTTGATCGTTGCTATCAAACTGATAACGGTCTTGTTGAGCAAACGCAGCTAAACTAACAAATAAGCTAAGGGTTAATAAAAACAATCTCATTGCTGAAGCTCCTGCATAAGAGGCGCAAATTTAGCGCGCCAAACTCGAGGGTTTATATCACCGGTGTGGTGTAACAAAATAGTACCATTTTTATCAACTAAAAATGTTTCTGGTGCTCCAGACACCCCCAAATCTAACGCCAAAGAGCGCTCTAAATCTAAAATATTAAACTGATAAGGGTTACCTGCGCGCGCAAGCATATTACTCACATCGTCACGCAGAGCTTGCATATCAAACGGGCCATCAAAGTCAGCATCGTAGCTTTGCACATAATACAAACCGATAATTTTAATGCCTTGTTCGCGAAGCTTAGTTAAATAATCAAGCTCAGCTAGACACGTTGGGCACCATGTGCCCCACACGTTTAATAAATACACATCACCTTTTAACTGCTCATCAGTCCAACGTTTATTATCTTGCATTAAATCAGGCAAGTTAAATGCCGGTACGGTTTGACCAATACGTCCTGTTTGTATTTCCCGAGGGTTAGCAAACAACCCTTGATATAAAAACACACAAATAAAGATGAAAATTAATAAAGGGACTATTGCCATCAATTTACGATTCATAATGCCCCCTCTAATTCATCTTTGCGGGGTATAGCGCGATAACGCTTATCAAATAAAATCACAAACCCAGCGAGTGAGATCAGAATGCCACCAATCCACATCCAACGCACAAACGGCTTGTGGTAAATACGTAATGACCATGCTCCTTCACTTAATTGCTCGCCAAGGGCGAGATATAAATCGCGAGTAAAACCTGCATCTATTGCAGCTTCAGTCATAAATTGCATACCAATATCGTATCGGCGTTTTTCTGCATAAAGACGCGCAATCGTTTTGTCTTCTTTTGACACTGTTACCACACCAGCATGACCACTGTAGTTTGCACCACGAATTGTCTTCACGCCTTCAAAACGGTATTGATACTGATTAAGCTGTACGCTATCACCTGGCTTCATGGCTACATCGCGCTCAACTGAATACGCAGAGGTAAGGGTAATACCGGCAATAACAAAAGCTAAACCAACATGACCAAGCACCATAGCCCAATAACTTAAACCTAAGCGTTTGATGCCAAGTTTAATTGTTCCATGAACTGCGGCCTTGGTGTAAAGGTCGATAAAAGTGGCTATAAATATCCATACACCCAATGTAGTCGCTAACAGAGTGAGTGGCGTAACCACTTCATAACTGCTAAACAGCCAAGCACAGGTAACAACAACACTGGCTAGTGCGCCAACAAATATTTTGTTTTGTAAAAATGCCCATTTATTTTGCTTCCAGCGCAAAAATGGCCCTATGCCCATTAAAATCGCAAATGGCACCAGTAGAATGGCAAACATTTTATTAAAGAAAGGTTCGCCAATAGAAATGCTGCCTAAGCCCATTTCTTTGTGCACCATAGGTAATAAAGTACCTAATAGTACAATTAAGGTGGCAACCACTAAGAAAATGTTATTTAGCCAAAGTGCTACTTCACGAGAGACAAACTTATAACGTCCTTCACTTTTAACTTGTGACACACGCAAGCCGTAAAGCGCTAAGCCGCCGCCAACAACAATGGCTAAGAAAGCAAGAATAAATAGTCCACGATCTGGATCGGTTGCAAAGGCGTGCACCGAAACAATAATCCCTGAACGAACAATAAAAGTGCCCAGTAAACTTAATGAAAAAGCAGCAATTGCTAATAATACGGTCCATGATTTAAATACACCGCGCTTTTCAGTCACACTTAAAGAGTGTAATAAAGCCGTTGCCACTAACCATGGCATCAGTGATGCGTTCTCAACTGGATCCCAGAACCACCAGCCGCCCCAGCCAAGTTCTGCATAGGCCCACCAACTACCAATGGTAATACCTAAGGTTAAAAAGCCCCATGCAGTCATCGTCCATGGGCGTGACCACTTCGCCCAGGTATTATCGAGTTTACCAGTTAATAGTGCAGCAATAGCAAAGGAAAAAGCCACAGAAAGCCCCACATACCCCATGTAAAGTAATGGTGGATGAATGATCATCCCTGGGTCTTGTAATAATGGGTTTAAGTCTCGCCCTTCAACAGGAAAGTAGGGCAATAAACGCTCAAACGGACTTGAAAGCAATAAGGTGTACATCATAAAGCCGACACCTAAAAAGCCAAGCACACCTAATACACGAGCACGAAGCACCCAAGGTAGTGACTTTGAACGCACAGCGACCAGAGCTGTCCACCCGGCTTGCATAAGTAACCACAGTAAAATAGCACCTTCATGACCGCCCCATGTAGAGGTGATTTTATAATACCAAGGTAAGGTGCTACTTGAATGATAAGCAACGTAAGACACGGTAAAATCATCGGTGAGGCTGGCATAAATAAGAACAGCGAACGACAAAGCAACAAATGCAAACTGACCAACCGCTAATGATGGCGCTGCGCGCATCAAACGAAGATTACCTGTGTGTGCTCCCCAAAGTGGGAAAATACACAACAGCACACTGAGCACCATGGCCAATGTTAAAGAAAAATAACCAATTTCTGGGATCATATCAGCTCCCACTATCTAAGTTATATTTTGGCTTTTCGTGCTTAATGCCTTTTACTGCCTCAGCAACTTCTGCCGGCATATATTCTTCATCATGCTTGGCCAATACTTCAAATGCTTCAATCACGTTAGGCTCTACTAACACACCTTGCGCAACAATCCCTTGTCCTTCACGAAACAAATCAGGCAAAATACCTTGATAACGTACCGTTACCAATGGGCCTGTATCAATCAGCTTAAAACTTACTTTTAGGCTTTGTTCATTTCTGATCACAGAGCCTGGTACTACCATACCGCCAATTCTCAGCTTTTGACCTACAAACGGCTTTTCTTTATCGGGACCTTTACCATCAATTAATTCGCTGGGGGTGTAAAACAAATTAATATTTTCTTGTAAGGCGTACAACACTAAACCAATTGATCCTCCAATACCAAAGAGTACGGCGATAATAACCAAAAGGCGTTTTTTACGTCTAGGGTTCACGAGGTTTGCTCCTGCTTAGAATTTTTAATTCGAGTTTCACGTGCAATTTGCTGCTCAACGGACGCTAAAATTTGTTTTTTGTCGCGTAACGAGCTAAATAAAATACCTAATAAAATCAATGCACATGTACCAAAAGAAAGCCATACATAAAAACCATAGCCTCCCATTGCAATAAAATCTGAAAACGAGTCAAACTGCATAATTACCCCTTAGTTAACAACTGTCGCACCCATGGGCGGTGCTTTTCACGGTGTAAAATTTCATTTTTAAGACGAATTAAAGTCACAGTACCAACAAACGCGGCAAAGGCTAAAATATTAATCATTAATGGCCAAAACATACTAGGGTCAACCGCATCGCGATTAAACTTAGTGATACTCGCCCCTTGGTGCAGGGTATTCCACCACTCCACCGAAAAGTGAATAATAGGTAGGTTGATCACCCCTACTATGGCTAAAATTGACGCGGCGCGACCTGCTGACTTTTTATCTTCAAAGGCATGGTACAAAGACAACACTCCTAAGTATAAAAATAATAAAATAAGTTCAGAAGTCAGTCGTGCATCCCATACCCACCAAGCACCCCACATCGGTTTACCCCATGCGGCACCGGTAATTAAGGCTATTGCAGTCATACACGCGCCAACAGGCGCGATTGCAATTACCGCAAGTTCTGCATTACGCAATTGCCATACCAAGGCAACAATGGCTGCAATCGCCATTGATGAATATGCGCCCATAGATAAAATAGCGGAGGGCACGTGAATAAAAATAATACGATAACTGTCTTTTTGTTGGTAATCGGCAGGGGCAAAACCTAACCCCCAAATCCAACCAACAATCATACTAACGACCGTTACTACTGCAAAATATGGCAGTAGAGTATTGCATAATTGATATGCTCGCTCTGCTTTCGCATACGGATGTAACCACTTCCACATATTAACTTACACTCACTTTTAATGCTGATGATATGGCAATTGGTGCACTGATAATCGCAACGACTAACATAGCACCAAGGATTGCAAGCTGACCACTGTAATCCAGCGACATAGTGCTGGTATCAATAGCGGAAGTTGCAAAAATTAAAACTGGAATATACAAAGGCAACACTAATAAGCTCATTAAAATGCCGCCTTTTTGTAATCCCACAGTCAAACCCGCCCCTATTGCGCCAATAAAGCTTAATAAAGGGGTTCCTAGTAATAGCGTTAATAACGTGGCCATTAAGGCCGTTGTTTCTAAATTTAGTAATAAAGCAAATAAAGGAGTCATAAAGACCAACGGTAAGCCGGTGATCACCCAATGAGCCGCAACTTTACCTAGCACAGTTAATGATAAAGGATACGAGGAAGCAATTAGTTGCTCCAAAGAGCCATCGTTATAGTCATCTCTAAATAACTTATCGAGTCCAAGCATGGTTGATAATAAAGCCGCAACCCAAATAATGCCTGGCGCCATTCTTGATAACAACCCAGGCTCTGGCCCTATTGCTAATGGGAATAATGAGATAACAATTAAAAAAAACAAGATAGGATTGACTATTTCAGCACGCTGGCGAAAAGCGAGTTTAACGTCTTTACTAAATACCGCGACAAATAACTGCCAATATGAGTGCTGTCGTGTCATTAGTGGCGGTACTCCAAAGTCAAGGTCTGTAGGTCACTAAAGTGGGTGGTTAGGTCTTGGTGTGTTGTTAACAAAATAGCGCCCCCCTTTGATAAGTGCTCAGTAAAACGTTGCTGTAAAAAAGCAACGCCACTTTTGTCGAGCGCTGTAAAAGGTTCATCTAAAATCCATAACTTAGCTTCAGATAACCATAATCTAACCAAAGCTACTCGTCTTTGTTGACCCGCCGATAATGTTCTTACGGGCACATCTTCCAGCCCTACCAAACCTAACTTACTCAACAAAGGATATAAATCAGGTGTATTAACATAACCATTAATTGCCAACCAA
Organism: Pseudoalteromonas sp. 3J6; assembly: GCF_903995135.1. GTDB lineage: Bacteria > Pseudomonadota > Gammaproteobacteria > Enterobacterales > Alteromonadaceae > Pseudoalteromonas. The sequence goes on from NZ_LR877185.1 coordinate 3,496,896, forward strand.
TGTGCTACGTTTTCAAGTGCACTAAGTTGTACGTTAACTCCGGTTTTGTGGCCTATAAATAATAAATCTCTGGCGTATTCGTCATAATATTTTTTGATAGATTGATTAAGGTATAAAATATCACCTTCATCAGGCAGCGAAAAACCGGCAATGATGCGCAATAATGATGTTTTGCCAGCCCCATTAGGACCAGCTAACTGCATGATTTGACCGCTTTTAAGGCTAAAATTAAGTTCATCAAACAAACAACGCTCTTGCTTGATACAAGTAACGGACTTAATGTGTAACAAGATGACGATTCTCTCTGCCAAAAATTAGCGGTAAGTCTACCATAATGATAGGGTAATACGAATATTGCTTTAGAATCGATTTACTTAAAATACAGAAAACTTGATATAAAATAATGAATACACCAACGCACATTACAGTGACTAACCCACAGGTTAGTAATCAAACAACCGATTCGGGTAAAACTGCGTTACCAATACTGCCGCCTGAAGTACTAGCGGCAAAAAACATTCAGTTTTCTAAAGATTCAGTTACGCTTGATGTATTTATGAATAAGCATTGGCAAACAATTCGGCTCACTGTTAATGAACCCCCAACAAACGTTGAAAAAATAGCGAGTGCTAACATACAACTAAGTGCAGATGGTAAAAGCTTAACCATTATTCCTAACAACAGCACCTTATCAATTAAACAACCAGAACAGTTACAGCGGTTTTTAAACTTTATAAACACTCAAAGTGATATTCAAAACAACCCGCTATCGATACAAGTTACTTTAAAGCCAACGCCAAAACTGGTGATTGAAAAATTTAATGCCAGCATCGCCATTAATAAACAAGTAGCGCAATTACTGGCCGAAGAACCCTTATTAAAAGGCATAATTGATACTGATGGCAAAGGTACACGGCTAAATATCATTAATCGTTTTGCTGACATTGTACATTCTCAACCTTTAAGCCAGGCAAAACTAACACAATTAGTTGCTAACAATTTAGGTCATGCTCAGCTTCATGCTACACCCAAGTTTGCGGTGCTAACTCCAAATACCGCAAAAAGCTCGTTAAATATTAGCTTAAGCCATCAACAGTTATCTGGACTACCCACAACGCCGACTAAGGTAACTATTAGCAGCCAAGCAGATAAACTATTAATTAAAACCGCTTATCAAAATATAACCGTGGAGCTTAAAAACTCATTTAGTAAACCATTTAATGAGATGCTGTTACAGCAACCGCAAGTTGCTATCGATTCGCAAAAAATTAAGTCTCATCCACTTAGTACCGTTAATAGTCCAATTCAATCATGGCTAAAAAGCAGCTTTGCTGATTTTAAAACACGTATTTTAGATGCGGTAAAACATTTTGAAAGCAAGCCATTTACCACTGTATTAAACGCATCTCAAAAACCAAACATTGCTTTTAATGAACAGCAACAATTGCTCGCGCCAACGCAAAAAATAGACATTACGCAATTAAAAAGCCCTTTAGGAACTCCCCCCCCTTTAGTGCAACTAACCCAGCAGCTAAAAACCAGTATCTCTTTATGGCAACAGCGAGCGTTACCAACACCCGTAGATTTACACCCTGTTATTACCCAATCAGCACAAACAGCTAATAGCACCTTAACAGCCGTTAATCATTTGCAGCCACTGGAAAAGCTATTATTGACAACCGTTTTAAAGCAAACCGAAACCGCTCCAATAGAGCAAAAAGAAGCAAGCAAACACGCTCTAAGCAGCCAACTAAACACTATCGTAACTAAGGCGGCAGATCAGGGTACTGACTTAAACCGCTTGGTTAATCAAGCTTTTAACCGTATGTTGTCAGAAAGTAATTTACACCCGACCACCATAAAGCGTGAAATACTCAGCACTATAAAGCCGACACAACTAACCAGTGACACTTTGCAGAGTTCCTTTAATCGAGGTGTAGAACAACTTTCATTAAGCATTTTAGCTGCGCCGATTATTAATCAAAACCCAACAGCCGTTAGCATTAATAATCAAAGCGGTTTAGAGGCCCTACTTCAGGTTTTATTACCAAGCTTCAAGGCCGGTAATAATACTAATAAGTTATTAGAACAGTTACAGCAACCACAAGTGCAAGCATTAGCAGGTGAATTAACACAAATTAAAAACACCTTAAGCCAAGTACAAGCGCCCGTTTTGAGCCAGCAGCCTGACACTAACTCCTTAGTGCAGTTTTTATTGCCTATGAAACTGCCACCAGAGGCGGCACAAACAGAAATATCGTTAGGACAATATAAAAAGCCAAACAACGGCAAATTAGCGGATAAAAACGTGTGGTTTGTAAGATTAAATTTTGATTATGCTGAACTAGGTAAGCTGCAAATAACCGCAGAGTTGATGGACAAAGCATTAGATTGTCAGTTATTAGCGTCCACTCAAGCTGTGAGCGCGTTGGCTCATCCACACCTTGATAATTTACGCTCAAAACTAGCAAAACAGGGCTTACAAGTCGGCGATCTTAATTTGAAACGCGCAGATGACAACCATCAAGCATTTTACCAATCCCATGCCATTATAAATATTAAGGTTTAGCCATGACGGATTCATTTAAAAACAATTCAGCAATTGGACTGCTCTACGAAACGGGTAATTCACCCACCGTAAGCGCTAAAGGGTTTGGAGAATTGGCGGATGAAATTATTGCCCTAGCTAAAGATAAAGGTATTTTAATCCATCAGGATGAAGCACTTGCAAATACACTTTCGAAATTAGAGCTTGGCGAAGAGATCCCTAAAGAGCTTTACTTTGTTATTGCTGAACTGATTGCTTTTTCATATGTGGTAAGAGGGAAATTCCCGCCCGGATGGCAGGACTTTCAAGGGAAGCTCAATATAAAAGCATGAGCCAATATGATAAAAACAAAAAAGGCGCTAAGCGCCTTTTTGTTTGTGTAAAGAAAATAACAGTTCTGCTTCGGCGCGGGGTAATTCACACTCGCGAATAACCTCATCTAAATCAGCACCTAGCTCAACCATTTTTACCGCTCGAGAGTATATTTTAGCATCAGGGTCATCGTATTTTTGAGCAGCTTGTTGCTGTATCAGCTCTTGGTTTTGTTGTTCTACCTCAAGCACTCGTTTACCAATACTCATTAATCCAGTTCGTAACTCAGAGACTTCGCTACGTAAAATATTAATCTGCTCTGATGAATCTTTAAATTGCTGTAATTGTGCGCCAAGCTCATTCGCATAACGCTTTTTAAACATCACAATTAACAGCAGCGAGAATAGCCCAAATGCCAAACCCGCAATTGCAATACCAAGTAATAACATAATTTTATGTAGAGAAGCTTATATATCGCTTAACTCATCCCATTCGTCATCACTAAGTAGTTTATTTAAATCAACCAGAATAAGTAGCTCATTATCGCGGTTACATACACCTTGAATAAATTTAGCACTTTCTTCAGTACCCACGTTTGGAGCGCTGTCAATTTCTGAGCTACGTAAATACACGACCTCAGACACGCTATCGGCTAAAATACCAATTACTTGTTCTTCAGCTTCAATAATCAAAATACGTGAATTGTCGGTCGCTTCAATGTCAGGTAACCCAAAGCGAGAGCGAGTATCAATAACGGTAACAACATTACCACGCAGGTTGATAATACCAATCACATACGAAGGCGCACCTGGGACAGGAGCAATTTCGGTGTAACGTAGTATTTCTTGCACTTGCATTACATTTACGCCATAAGTTTCATCTTCTAGCTTAAACGTAACCCACTGTAAAATTTCATCATTATTATCTGCATTTTTTTTAGCTGACAGTAATTTATCTTCACTCATGCTCTTACCTCGTAATGGTCATTACTTGTGACGGCTATCTAAGCCCTTCTCTAATAGTGCATTTAAATTATTAACATCTATTAAAGCACACATTTTTTCTTTAATTACTCCAGCAAGCCATGGGCGCTTACTGTCATTTGTACGCCATTTTACATCTTCTTTACTCAATGTAATGTTATTTATTAGTTTTTCTGCTAATAAACCCCACTGGCTATCACCTAAAGTGATTAGATATTGATAATTTAAAGATGCCTCTAACTGCTCATCATACTTTTCAGGCATCACCCAGCGTGCGGTATCAACAACATTGAGCTTTTCTTCTCGGTTGATCATGACACCTTTAAACCATTTAGGTTTACCAAATAAATGATTCACCTCTCCAAGCTCATGTATGCCGCCTAACGCTTTTAATGGCACTGCTAAAGTGAGTCCTGCTACTTCAAAAAATAATGCTTGAAATTCACCATCAAAGTATTCTGCTTCATTACCAAGTGCTACATCATGTTCAGTTTCAAGCTGCTGCACTTGGTGAGAATCTATTTCTACATTCGTTACCTGCTCATGGCATTTTTCAACCTCAACAACCGGCTCAACTACCGATTCAACCTGAAGTGGTTGCTCTTTTTGCTCTTCATACGCTACCTGCTCAAGCAATTTAGCAACAGGCTCAAGGTCTTTCGCTGGTACGTCATCAGATAATAACGCCCCTAAATACTGAGTGACTACTTTTTCATTAGCAAATAATTGCTTACTCATTTATTAACCTTGTTTTATTAAATATTCGAGCAATGCTTTATAAGCATAGACTCCACGGGCATTAGGGCAAAAATCAATAGGCACTTTTTGCGCTAAACTCGCATCTCTAAATTTTGTATCAACAGGAATTACACCTGGCCATACTTTTTCTTTGTACGTATCTTGTAATGTTTTATAGGCTTCAAGTGACGCTTTGGTTCGCTTATCATACATAGTTGGAATTATAGTATATTCATAGCTTTTCGCTTGCGAGGTTTGCATTAATTCCATAGTACGCATCATTCTATCAAGCCCCTTAAGCGCTAAGAACTCAGTTTGTACTGGCACCAGCACTCTTTCACAAGCAGCAAGGGCATTGACCATAAGTACCCCTAAAACGGGCGGACAATCTAAAATTGCGTAATCGTAATGCTCGCCAATTTTAGCCAATGTTTTTTTTAAAATCAGGCCCATCCCCGTTTTATTACCCATACTACGGTCAAGTGTAGCAATCGCCATTGTGGCAGGTAAAATATCAAGATTTTCTATAGTAGAAGGGCATAATGCTTGCAATATTTCCTCGCTTTTCATGCTCGACCCGCGACTGAAAATATCGTAAACACTGACCTCTAAATCTTCTGAATCAATGCCAAAGTAATAAGTTAATGATGCATGTGGGTCGGTATCAATCAGTAACACTCGCTTACCTTGAAGCGCAAGGATGCCAGCAAGACTAACCGCTGTAGTGGTTTTACCTACCCCTCCTTTTTGATTGGCTACTGTCCAGATTTTCACATTACATCCTAATTACTGTTCATTACGCGTAGTAACACGAATACCACCATGCTCTAAGCGAATTATTTTTATTGTATCGTCTTGAGTAGGCAGCTCAACTTCAGCTGGTTTAATAGCTTCAGGAAGTTGCTGCTCAGTATCCTCATCCGCTGACTCTAAAACCAAGCCGTATTTGGAAAGCGCAATCACCACTTTGCGGTTTGCAGCCCGCCCTGCTTCGGTATCATTATCGGCAAAAGGTGAGTATTGGCCATATCCCTCAATTGCCATGCGCGCAGATTGAATACCTAAGCGCTCTAATTCAACTAATATTGATGTTGCACGTGCCACCGACAACTCCCAATTAGAGCGAAATATTTCATTGCGAATAGTTTCGTTATCTGTGTATCCCCGCACTCTTATATAGTTATCGACAGGTGCGATTATTGCTTCAATCTTTTTTACAACGTCTTTAGCTTGGTTATGCGCAACGGCACTACCGCTGGCAAACAACAACCCAGAATTAAGTTCAATAACCAGCCAATCTTGACTAAGCTCTAAGCTTGCATCGCCACTACGTATTTCATCAATGAGTGACGACTGTAGTTTGACCAGTAAACTGTCGAGTGGCTTACCTAAGTGACGCTGGCTGATATTGCTATTATCACTTTGGCCATCGAGCAATACTGGCCCTTGTTCTTGTTTTTGAATACTTTCGCCATATAAAACTTCAGCCTCGGGAGTCACTCTTTCAAGCAACAAAGCATCGCCGTTTACTCCCTTACCTTGCTGAGAAAATTGTTTAGCTGACTTATCAAAAACATGCTCAAGAGAGTCAGATAAAACTTGTATATTGTCTTCTTTGTTTATTGCAATAGCATACAATACAACAAAAAATGCAAACATAATGGTCATGTAATCTGCATAAGAGACTAGCCAACGCTCAGTATGTTGGCTTTTAACGTTTTGATGACGTAAGCGACGGCGAAGCATAACCGCTAATGAGCCTGTAATATAGGACGTTCAACGCGGTAAGCTTCAAGCTTTAATTCTATATTAATAGGGCTCTCGCCTTGGCTAATGGCAATAACGCCTTCAGCTAGCATTTCATGGTAAAGCATTTTTTGCTCAACCCGTTGCTTTAATTTGTTGGCCATCGGCAAAAACAGTAAATTAGCTAAACCTACACCATATATAGTCGCAATGAATGCAGTGGCAATACCCGTTCCTAATTGCTCAGGATCGTTAATAAACGACATAGCTTGGATCAGTCCAAGCACAGCACCTAAAATACCAATGGTTGGGCTGTAACCTCCCATCGCTTCATACACTCGGCTAGCTTCCAGCAATCGTTCTCGTTCAAGTAATAAATCAATCTCGAGAGTATCACGAAGCTTTTGATCTGAGCAGCCATCGACTAATAAACTCAGTCCTTTAGTGGCATAAGGGTCAGAGTGAGTAAGTGCTTCGTTTTCGAGCGCTAAATAGCCCTCTTGGCGGGCTTTATGCGACCAGCGCTTTACTTGTTCAATCGTATCTTCAATATCGTGGTCATCAGTAACAAAAACCCAATGAGTAATACTAAGCATTTTCTTAAATGTATTGGCTGATGTTTGCAGCATCACTGCTCCTAATGTGCCGCCTAATACGATAATAAGTGCAGGCCCATTAAACAGAGCAGATACCACACCTCCCTCTAAAGAATAACCGATTGCAATAGCACCTAATGCAACCAATAATCCTAAAATAGAAAGCTTATCCACAGCCAATCTCTCTTTTTAAACGCGCAGCAACATCATGAAGACCTATGCTTTCACTTGCTAATCCTGCACTTGCTACTGCTTGCGGCATACCATAGACAACACAGCTTTTTTCATCTTGAGCCCAAATTGTAGCGCCAGATTGTTTAAGCATACGAGCACCATCACGACCATCCGCGCCCATACCAGTCAAAATAACGGCAAGTACATCACCTTGGTATGCTTTTGCTGCACTAGCAAAGGTTATGTCAACACTAGGCTTATAGCTTACTCGTTCATTTTTATCTTCAAATACGCGTAGTGTTCTGTTTGAACCCCGTCCTTCTACCATCATTTGCTGCCCACCTGGTGCTAAATATGCACAGCCAGGTTGAAGCCTATCGCCTTGCTGTGCTTCTTTTACTTTAATTTTGCACAAGCTATCTAATCGGGTTGCGAACGCAGGTGTAAATGCCGCAGGCATGTGTTGTATGAGTAGTATTGGGTGTGGGAAATTAGCAGGTAACTGAGTCAATATAGTTTGCAGTGCAACCGGTCCACCTGTTGATGTGCCAATAGCAACTAATTGGTATTGCTTACCACTAGCACGTGTTGATGCGCTACTTGAAGGCGTTGGGCTTGCACTTTTAAAGCTACGATCAGGTTGCACTATAGGCTTGTTAGCAAAGCGCTCAGAAGTGCCTGGCGCTGGTTTAAGACTTGGAGCAGCAGGCGCTCTGGTAATTCTACCAACACGCTGGCGACCTATTTCCTTAACCTTATTTTGTAATAACTTAATTGCATCGTCGTTGTTACGTGCGATATCTTCAAACTTTTTCGGTAAAAAGTCCATCGCACCAGCATCAAGTGCATCTAAGGTAGCAGATGCCCCTGCACGCGTTAACGATGAGAACATTAAAATAGGAGTGGGATTACTCGCCATTATCTCTTTAACTGCGCTAATGCCATCAAGCACAGGCATTTCAACATCCATGGTGATCACATCGGGTCGTAGTTGAGCTGTTTTATCGACAGCTTCTCGACCATTTACAGCGAAACCTATAACTTCAATGCCGCTGTCTTGTTCAAGTATTTCACTCACTCTGCGGCGAAAAAAGCTTGAATCATCAACTACTAAAACTTTAACAGCCATTTCGCTCTCTTATTCAATGAATGGGTAGGCATAAAATGTATGCCTACTTTTAATTATCCAGCGTAATGCTTTAACATATTTGGCACATCTAGGATCAGTGCAATACCACCATCAGAGGTGATTGTTGCACCTGCCATACCTGGCGTACCTTGAAGTAATGCGTCTAGAGGCTTAATTACCACTTCTTCTTGACCAATGAGCGAGTCAACAACAAAACCCACTTTTTGAGTTCCTATTTGCACAATAACCACATGACCTTGTGCTTTTCGATGACCTCTATCGGCGCCTTTAATGAGCCAATGTTCAAGGTAGAAAAGTGGAATTGATTTTTTACGAACAATTATAGTTAGCTGGCCATCAACCACATTGGTTTTTGTTAAATCTAAATGGAATATTTCACTCACACCCGCCAGCGGCAACGCAAAGGTTTGTTCGCCAACTATTACCATTAAGGTAGGCAGTATCGCTAGAGTAAGTGGCACTTTAATTTCTAAAGTAGTACCAACACCCATTTCTGATTTGATATTCACCGAGCCATTGAGTTGAGTGATTTTTGTTTTAACCACATCCATACCAACACCACGGCCGGAAATATCTGAGATCTCTTCTTTTGTTGAAAAACCAGGTGCAAAAATAAGATTATACGCTTCAGTATCAGAAAGACGACTCGCTTGGTCGTGATCAAGCACCCCTTTACTAATCGCAATCTTTTTAAGCTTTTCAGCATCCATACCGGCACCATCATCTTGGATGGTAAGTAGAATATGATCGCCTTGTTGAGAAGCTGATAAGGTCACAGTACCCGTTCTAGGTTTACCCGATGCTTCACGAACATCTGGCATTTCAATACCATGGTCCACTGAGTTGCGCACTAAATGCACCAATGGATCTGCCAATGCTTCTACTAAGTTTTTGTCTAAATCAGTGTCTTCACCAACAAGTAATAAATTAATATCTTTTTGTAGCGTTCGTGCTAAATCTCGAACTACACGTGGAAAACGGCCAAACACTTTTTTGATTGGCTGCATTCGCGTTTGCATTACCGCACCTTGGATATCAGCAGTCACTACATCTAAATTAGAAATAGCTTTGCCCATAGCCTCGCTGTCAGAGTTTGTTGCCAGACTCACCAAACGGTTTCGCACAAGTACCAGCTCGCCTACCATATTCATTATTTGGTCTAAACGTTTGGTGTCAACACGAACCGTTGTTTCTGCCGGTGGAGGCGCTGCTTTTTTAGGCGGCGCGGCCTTGGCTGGCTGTGGAGCAGGCGCCGGCTTAGCAGGCTCTGCCTTTGGTACCGGTTTCGGTTCAGGTTTTGGTACAGGTTTCGGTGTAGCAGCAGGTGCAGACTTGTTTGCGGCTACGAGCTCAGGTTTACTTGGCGGAGCCGATGCTTCTATAGCTTTAGGTGCACCTTTGCCATGTAATTCATCTAGCAAAGCTTCAAATTCATCGTCACTTATTTCATCATCGCCCGCGCTTGAGTCACTATTTTGTGAATCTACTACAGGAGCTGATGGTGCTTGCTGTGGTGTACTTGCAGTGCTTTGAGTAACTTCGCCAAAACTACCAACACCATGAAGCTCATCTAATAAGCTATCAAATTCATCATCTGTAATATCGCCATTTACATCACTGTCGCTTGATGGGGATTGTTTTTCTTGCGTGGACTGGCCTTTACCATGAAGCTCATCAAGAAGACTTTCGAACTCATCTTCAGTTATTTCATCAATCTGAGAGTCTGAGCTACTACTATCTGGGCCGCTAAATAATTCATCAAATGCGAATGGGTCTTCTTCAGAATCATTGCTAGGTTGTTCTACAGCGGCCTCAGGTTCTACTGATGGGGTTTCAACAGAGGCTGTATCTTCCTCAACTACAGCATCGCCGGCTAGCTCTTCTGCCGTCGGTGGTTGTCCAAGCTTATGAAGGACTGCAAGTAACTCTGGATCAGCAGGTTCTGGCTGGTCACGATTTTTAATTGTGGCAAACATTTCATTAATGGTGTCGAGCGCTTGTAAAATTACATCCATTAATTCAGAGTTAACTGTTCTTACACCTTGGCGCAATAAATCAAACACGTTTTCAGCACCATGACATGCATCAACAAGCTCTGTCATTGCCAAAAAGCCGGCGCCACCTTTTACAGTGTGGAAACCACGAAATATTGCGTTTAGTAGTTCAGTATCATCTGGGTTGTTTTCCAGTTCTACTAACTGTTCAGATAAAAGCTCAAGGATTTCTCCGGCCTCTACTAAAAAGTCTTGTAAAATATCTTCATCGACTTCAAAGCTCATGCAGTACTCTCCTATTAGAAGCCCAAACTTGATAATAGATCATCAACTTCATCTTGATCAGATACAACATCATTACGCGATTCTTTATCAATAATAGGCCCTTCAGGGCCTGCTAGTGTTTGTGCAACAATGGAATCTTCTGTTTCTTCTGGTTGTTCGGTCTGTTGTGTTGGCTCAACCTCACCTTGTGCTGCAAATGCAGTTAACAAGTGGATCAAGCTTTCTTCAACTTCACGCACAAGTTCAATAACACGACGAATAACCTGACCAGTTAAATCTTGATAGTCTTGAGCCATCAATACATTGGTCATCAACATCTGCAACTCATCAGTTTTATGATGAGAGCTGTTCATAAACTTATCAATACTATGACAAAGTGACTTAAACTCACCAAGCTCAATTTCCCGGTTCATTAACCGATCCCACGTTGGCTTGATATCAGAAATTTCGTCAGCAATTTCTTGCGCTAAAGGTAAGCTAGCTTCAACTGCATCCATTGTTTTATTGGCTGCATTCTCAGTCATTTCCATGACATAGTTGAGGCGTTTCTTAGCATCAGGGATGGCATCAGTGGTAATGTCTGTTAAGCGCGTATCTAACTCGAAACTCTTTAAAGCTTCATGTAATTGACGCGTTAACTTACCTACCTCAGCAAATAACTGTGATTGCTCTTGTGAAGCTGTTTCTAAAATTAACTGATTCGCTTTATCTTGCTCACCATTTTCTAAAAAAACAACCAACTGGCGAGCTTGTTCTAAAGTAATCTGAGGCGCAGCAGGTGCTGACATAAGCCTCTCCCTCTCATTAACCTAAGCGTTCGAACACTTTTTCTAATTTAGTCTTCAATGTACCTGCAGTAAATGGTTTAACAATATAACCATTAACACCTGCTTGGGCCGCAGCTACTATTTGTTCTTTTTTAGCTTCTGCTGTAACCATTAAAACAGGAATATGCTTTAATTTGTCATCAGCTCGAATTGCCCTCAAAAGATCAATACCTTGCATGCCTGGCATATTCCAATCTGTTACAACAAAATCAAATACTTGATTTTGCAACATAGGTAAAGCAGTTGACCCATCATCCGCTTCTTGAACATTGGTAAAACCTAAATCGCGCAACAGGTTTTTAATAATACGTCTCATTGTTGAAAAATCATCAACAACAAGAATTTTAATGTTTTTATCCAAAACATCCTCCAGTGAGGCCTGAACCTTTATTTACTTACTTCTAGTTTATCCAGTCATTGATTTTTGCTTTAAGCTTAATCATCGCCTGACCATGTATCTGACTTACACGCGACTCACTAACATCGAGTATATGCCCAATTTCTTTTAAATTCATTTCATCGTTATAGTACAAAGAAAGCACCATTGCATCTTTTTCCGGTAACGACTTTATCGCATTGAGTAAAGACTCATTAAACCGTTCATTTTTAACATTATTGAAAGGTTTGTCTAGTGCTAAATCTTGGCCATGAGGTGTAATCACATCATCGTCAATACCAAGGTCCTCAATGCCCAAAACTTTGCTTACATTGACATCATTTAAAATATGATGGTACTCATTTAACGAAATTTCAAGTTTTTCAGCCACTTCACTATCTTTAGGTTCACGATTTAAACTGTTTTCAAGCGCGACTATCGTCTCTGCTACTAGTCTACTTTTTCTGTGAACTGAACGTGGAACCCAATCACCTCGTCGCATTTCATCTATCATTGCACCACGAATACGAATACCCGCAAAGGTTTCAAAACTCGCGCCTTTACTGGCATCGAAGTTTTTTGAAGCCTCTATTAAGCCAATCATACCTGATTGAATTAAATCATCTAGTTGCACACTGGCCGGTAAACGAGCAATTAAATGGCATGCCACTTTTTTGACTAATGAGGCATGCTTTTCAACAATCATATTTAAATTCTGTGCTGACTGATATCCCATAGCTCTATTCACCGGTATTGTCATCGTTAGTTACTAACTAGCTTCTCAATAAAAAACTCTAAATGACCCGAGGCTTGACTAGGTGTTTGCCACTTAGTAATTTTTGTCGCCAGTGTTTTAAAAGCAATCGCAGCAGGAGACCCTGGAAAAACTTCAACTATCACTTTTTGGCGACGCGTTGATTTGCGCATATTCTCATCATAAGGAACTGTTGCAACCAACTCCATGGTTATATCTAAAAATCGGTCGGTTACTTTTGATAGTTTAGCAAATAATTCCTGCCCTTCACGTAAGCTACGCACCATGTTGGCAACAATTTTAAATTTGATTACGCCGTGTTCACGGCTCAGTACTTTAATTAGTGCATAAGCATCAGTAATTGAGGTTGGCTCATCACATACCACCACAACCACATCTTGTGCGGCGCGAGAAAAGCTCAATACCATGTCAGAAATACCCGCTGCGGTATCCACAATTAAAATATCAAAATCGGTGTTAAGCTCGCTAAATGCACGGATAAGTCCGGCGTGCTCTGAAGGAGATAGCTCAACCATGCTTTGCGATCCCGATGTTGCAGGTACTATTTTTATGCCTGCGGGGCCTTCAACTAAAATATCTTCGAGTTCACATTCACCTGATAAAACATGAGACAAATTGCGCTCTACACGCAGTCCAAGCATAACATCACAATTAGCTAACCCTAAATCAGCATCTAATACCAGCACACGCTTGCCTTGTTGGCCTAACGCGATTGCCGTGTTAAGGGATACGTTTGTTTTACCCACTCCACCTTTGCCGCCGGTGACAGCGATAACTTTTACGCCGTTATTATTATTGTTGCTCATTTTGCGAAGGCCGCTTGCTTGATCTAAAACTGTGTTAATCATACATCTCTACTGTGTTCGACGCCACTGATTGGTGTCTTGATTGTTGTGCTTTTATTCTTTTTAAATACAATTGCTCAGCTTTTTTTACTAGTTTTTCAGCATTTGCCACTCTGATATCTTCTGGTACTCGCTGACCATTAGTAAGATACCCTATTGGGAGACGATTTTGAATCGCAATACTAATAATCTCACCTAAACTCAATGACTCATCTAACTTAGTAAAAATACATCCACTAAGCTGTACTTTTTTAAAGTGCCTTACTGTCTCTTGTAATACATTGATTTGCGCTGTAGCACTTAATACTAAATAACTACGTATATCCACACGTTGATTACGCATTAAGGTATTAAGCTGCTCAGTTAAGCGTAAATCTCGCTGACTCATTCCTGCTGTATCAATTAAGACTAGACGTTTATTTCGTAAATGGTATAAAACTTCTGCTAATTCATTTGCATCTTTAACTTGTTTTACGCCACAGCCAATAATTCGACCGTAAGTTGCTAGCTGCTCATACGCACCAATACGGTAGGTATCAGTGGTAATAAGCGCGACTTTATCAGCACCATACTTTTGCGCACCTAATGCAGCTAATTTTGCAACTGTGGTGGTTTTACCTACCCCTGTTGGGCCGACTAGAGCATAAACACCACCTTGGCGAAGAATTTCGTTGTTAGTGGTTTGCATTTGATCTTCAACCATATTCAATAAGGCTTTCCAACCTTGTTGGCGAGATACATCATCAGGTACAAAGCATGCCATCTGCTCAGCAACGTCTTTATCTATTCCCATACCCACTAAACGGTCAATCATGCATGCACGGGTTGGATCGCGACGTGCCATATCTTGTTGCATTAAACCTGACACTTGATGTTCTAGTAATTGACGAATTGCGTTCATTTCTTCGCGCATGGTGCTTATATCACTCGACTCGTTTTGCATCGTTTGCTGACGCGGTGCACTCGGTGAGTCTAAATCGTCAAAACCACTGTCTAAATCATCAAAACCTAAGCTATCAGCTTGAGTACGAGGACGTGCAGGCGCACTTTGTTCACGTTCAAACATATTTTTAGGTCGAGATTGCACAGCTTCTTGTTCTTGATAATGGCCAGAAGTATCAATACCTGATTGTGAAAACATTGACGCAAGCTCTGCTGAACGAGGACGGGGAGATTGACGTTCTAATAAAGCTTGTAAACTGTCTGCCACCTTTGCTTGTGGCTTAGGTTGAGCACGCTGTGGCTCTGGTTTTACAAAGTTATGTGAGCTCTGGGTATGTGCAAATGAAGCACTTGCAGCTGGTTGGCTTTGAGGTTGCTCTGGCGCTTTTGTCGCGGCTTTGTCGTAATCAACAGCAGCAACAATTTCAACGCCATTAGCTAGTTTCTTATTTGACATAATAACCGCATCAACACCAAGCTCTTCTTTTACTTCTTTTAGTGCGGTGCGCATGTCTTTAGCAAAAAAACGTTTAATTTTCATAATTCAAACCCCTTTAAAATCTTATTGTTGGCCTACAGAGCTGACAATCTTGATCTGTCTTTCATCTGGTATCTCTTGATAAGACATCACTCGCAATCCTGGAATGGTGTATTTAACAAATCGAGATAACACAGTGCGTAACATTCCTGACGTTAGCAATATTGAAGGTTCACCGGCCATTTCTTGATTTTGATGTGCTTCATTCAATGATGTTTGAAGTCTATCAGCAAGTCCTGGTTCTATTCCGGCACCTTCATCACCTGCATTTTGAAGTGACTGATGCAACATCTGTTCCAACTCAGGCGCCAAGGTTATGACAGGGATTTCAGAAGACATACCAACAGCATCTTGAACGATTAATCTACGCAACGATATTCTCACTGCAGCCGTTAATACATCAGGGTCTTGGCTACGAGGGCCATACTCAACAAGGGTTTGAACAATCGAACGCATATCTCGTATTGCTACCCCTTCATTTAATAAGTTTTGTAGTACTTTAACGATGGTGGTCAGCGGTAATACATCCGGTACCAGCCCTTCAACTAAGCGAGGGTGGCTTTTACCTAACATATCTAATAAGTTTTGTACTTCTTCGTGGCCAAGCAATAATGCGGCGCTATTTGTGAGTAACTGGCTAATATGAGTGGCCACAACGGTTGCTGAATCAACTACGGTATAACCTAAAGATTGCGCTTCATCTTTTTGATCTGGTTTTATCCATACCGCATCTAAACCAAATGCAGGGTCTGTAGTTTCAATGCCTTTGAGCGGGCCAAACACTTGGCCAGGATTAATTGCCAGTTCATCGCCGTGTTTAAGCTCACCCTCACCACTTGATACACCCATCATGGTGATGCGATACGCATTTGGGTCGAGCTCAAGATTATCGCGGATATGCACTGGCGGCACTAAAAAACCTAGCTCTTGAGATAGTTTTTTACGCACCCCTTTAATACGGTTTAATAGCTCGCCACCTTGTGATTGGTCTACTAAAGGAATTAACCGGTAACCCACTTCTAAGCCAATAACATCAACTTGCTGTACATCATCCCAACCCAGTTCTTTTTGTTCTTGTTTAGCCGCAATTCCGGTACCTGAGGCTGCATTTTCAGCTTCTTCGGCTTCAGCAGCTGCTAATTTAAGTTTGTTTTGCTGCGTGTAGTATGCAAGGTAACCTAAAAGCGCCCCTAAACTTAAAAATGCAATATGCGGCATACCTGGGACTAAACCCATAGTAATGAGGATACCAGAGGCAATAAATAACGATTTTTCGTTTCCTAGCTGCTGCTTAAACTGATCGCCCATATTGTGCGATTCATTTTGACGCGTTACAACAATCGCAGTACCAATTGAAAGTAGTAATGAAGGTAATTGCGCTACTAAGCCATCACCAATGGTCAATAGTGTATACACTTCCATGGCACGGGAAAAACTCAAATCATGTTGGATCATACCAACAAATAAACCACCTACAATATTAATCACTAAAATAACGATACCCGCGATAGCATCGCCTTTTACAAATTTACTAGCACCATCCATAGAACCATAAAAGTCGGCTTCACGGGTTACTTCATCACGACGTTCTCTGGCTTGCTCTGCACTAATAAAGCCAGCATTCATATCTGCATCAATCGCCATTTGCTTACCCGGCATAGCATCAAGGGTAAAACGTGCTGACACTTCAGAAATACGCCCTGCACCTTTGGTAATTACCACAAAGTTTATGATAATTAGAATCAAAAATACCACTAAACCCACGGCGTAGTTACCACCAATCACCACCGAGCCAAATGCTTCAATTACCTTACCAGCAGCATCACCACCATTATGACCCTCAAGTAGTACCACCCGAGTACTGGCTACATTAAGTGCTAAACGCATGATCGTGGCGATTAACAACACAGCTGGAAACATACCAAATTCAAGCGGCTTCATGGTATATACGGTGACCAGTAATACTACTAATGCAAGCGCGATATTAAACGAAAATAATATATCAAGCAGAAATGGAGGCAGGGGTAAAATAACCATGCCAAGCGCAGCTAAGACTAAAAGCGGTGTACCAACGCCCTTTGCATATTCTTTTTTATCTTTATTAAGTTGTTGTAATACCGCTTTAAATTCCATAACTCTACAATTTCAAAAAATTGACACTACGCTGAAATTGCAATAACTATTCCAAGTTAGTTGGTTAGCGGTTAATACTTGAATTCATCGGGGATTGGCAGTTTTTTATTAAGCGCGACAGGGCGTTTTCCACGGCCTTTTTTAAACCGTTTAAGTTGAAATACATAGGCAAGCACTTGAGCAACAGCAGTAAATAGCTGATCGGGAATTTGATCCCCTACTTCAGCAGTATGATAAAGCGCTCGCGTTAAAGTAGGCGACTCAACAATAGGCACTTCATTACCTAAAGCAATTTTACGAATTTGCATAGCGAGTTCGTCAACACCTTTGGCTAGTACAATAGGCGCTCCAGCTCGCTCTGTGTCGTATTTTAAAGCCACTGAGTAATGAGTAGGGTTGGTAACAATAACATCGGCATCGGGAACATCCTGCATCATTCTCTTTTGCGACATTTGACGTTGGGTTTGCCTGATACGCGCTTTGATTTGCGGATCACCCTCAGAGTTCTTATATTCATCTTTTACTTCTTGCATCGTCATTTTAAGCTGTTTGTTATGGCTATAACTTTGAAATGGCGCATCAATAGCTGCAATAATAATTAAGGTGCAAGATAACCCTAAAAACATCCAGGCTAATATTTCCAAAGCATGCACGATATTGCCTGGCGCACTTTCTATACTTAAATGTAATATTTCATCAAAATAAACATTAATTAAAAAGATAGCGAAAGTTGCCACTAGGCCAAACTTTAATAATGATTTAAGTAGTTCAATAGCCGCTTGCGGGCCAAACATCCGAGTAAAACCTTTCATTGGCGACATTTTACTGGCTTTGGGCGCAGCTGCCTGCCAGCTAAAATTAAAGCCGCCAAGCATGGTGTTACCAATAAACGCAGCGAGTACAATAATAAGTACAAACATCGACATAGGAAATAACAGTACGTCGGCCACCTCCCCCCACACCGCAAACATTTTTGTGGTGTCGTAGGTTTCATTGCGATTAAGACTAAGCATTCTGCCCATAATTCGGTACAAGCCTTTGCCAATTTCAGGGCCGTACATTAATAGAGAAATAGCAGAAAAAATAAGTACAAACATAGTACCTAGCTCTTTAGAGCGCGCTATTTGGCCTTTCTTTTTGGCATCATCAACTTTTTTGGGCGTGGGTTCTTCGGTTTTTTCTTGTCCTGAATCTTCAGCCATTACGCTCTCCTAAGGGGAACAACCAACTAGAGTACACATTAGCTCAACCATTTTTAGCCATTGGAACTCAAACTGAGTGATAAAGTTACCGAGGGTAGCCCAAATAATAACGAGCCCTGCCACTAAGGTAAACGGAAAGCCTATAGAGAAGATATTTAACTGTGGGGCAGCACGGGTCATGATGCCAAATGACATATTAATTACAAGCATGGCCGTTAATGGCGCTAACGAAAGCACTAGTGCAGTGGTAAACATCCAACCACCCCATGTCACTATGTCCCAATAATGATCAACCGCCCACCAATTACCATCAATTGGCAATACCTGAAAACTATGTACCACCATTTGAATCATCATTAAATGGCCATTAAATACAAAAAATAACAAGGTAGCTAAAATGAGGTAGAACTGCCCTACAGCAGGTACACTCATTCCATTTGAGGGGTCAACAACAGACGCAAAACCTAGACCAGTTTGCATAGCAAGGATTTGCCCGGCTAACACAAATGTATTGAGTAGTAGTGTGGATGCAAAACCAATCGCAACGCCAATCAGCATTTGTTGTAGCACCACTAAAACCATTTCAAAAGAAAATAAATTAGTAAATGTAGCGGGAGGTAAAACAGGCACAACTAAAAATGTGACTACAACAGCCAAGCCCATTTTAATTCGAGAAGGGACGTTTTTGGCGCCAATACCCGCCATTATCATGATCATTGAGCTAATACGCACCAGGGGCAGTAAAAAATCACTTAACCATTGAATAACAACGGAAAATGGGAACTCCATCGTTAACCTGCTATTTCGGGTATAAGAAGCACTAAGCGATTAAAAAAATCCATCAGCTCTTGAGTAAACCAATGTCCACCCACTATTAACGCACTAATAGTAATTAATAGACGCGGTAAAAAGCTCAGTGTTTGTTCATTAATTGAGGTTGCCGCCTGAAATACTGCCACTACTAAACCAATAATTAAACCAGGTACCACAATAGCAGACACCAGCTTAATCACTAAAAACAGGGCTCCACTTAAAATATCAACAAATACTTCAGGTTCCATGGGCGACTCCTAGAGTGATTGGTTCAAAGTAGAAAGCACCACTATGTGCCCAACCCAAAGCTTTTAGCGAGCGTACCCATCACCAAGCTCCAACCATCAACCAATACAAACAACATAATCTTAAACGGTAGCGATACAATCATGGGGGATAGCATCATCATACCCATGGCCATCAACACCGATGCAACCACCAAATCGACAATCAAAAAGGGGATGAAGAACATAAAACCGATAATAAAGGCCGTTTGTAGCTCACTGGTCACAAACGCCGGGATAAGAACAATCATTGGCGTTGCTTCGGGTGAATCAAGCTGATCGTACCCAGCTATTTTTGCAAAGGTTTCTAAGTCTTTTAATCGTACTTGAGAAAGCATAAAAGCTTTCATTGGCTCTTTAGCTAAATCGAGTGCTTCTAGTGATGTTACCTGTTCACTTAAGTACGGTTCGATTGCACGTTCGTTTATTTGCTCATAAATAGGCGCCATAATAAAAATACTTAAAAACAGCGACATACCTAGTAATACTTGATTCGAAGGGGTTTGCTGTAAGCCAATCGCTTGGCGCAAAATAGCCAATACTACAATAATTCGAGTGAACGAGGTCATCATGATAATGGCTGCTGGAATAAAGCTCATTGCCGTCATGATCGCTAACACTTGTAGTGTCACTGAATAGTCTTGCGTGCCATCAGGATTACTTGTGATCGTAAGCGCGTCAATCCCTTCTGCATTAACACCAGGAATGAACACGATGGCAAGAATAATAAGCAGCCATTTGGTCATAATATTAATTCTTTTTATTTTGATTAAGTTGTGGGTTTAACATTTTGCCAAAACGCTTCGCTAATTCTGGTAACTCTTTCTCTGTTAGGGGGGTTTCTAGCTTGTGTAAATAATTAATGCTATGTGGAGTTACACCTAATAGATGCTGTGCATTATCTATCTCAACTACCATCAAGCGCTCGCGTGAGCCTAAAGGGAGGCTGCGAATCACTTTGAACTCATCGTTATTGGTTAAATTTGGATTAAGCTTTTTAACAAAAAAAGCCAACACTAAAATTAACACGACCACCACACCTAACGACATCACCATTGAAATAATGTCTGTGGTGGGTGTTGCAGCATCGGTAGCTGCAAACACAGAATTGCTTAAACCAAGTAATGCTATCATCGTAACTTTTTGATCCGTTCAACCTGACTAATTACATCCGTTAAGCGAATACCAAACTTATCGTTCACCACAACCACTTCACCATGTGCTATCAATGTACCGTTAACTAATACATCAAGCGGTTCACCAGCAACCCTATCAAGCTCAACAACTGAACCTTGGTTAAGTTGTAATAAGTTACGAATATTAATTTTAGAACGCCCTACTTCCATCGAAATAGTAACGGGAATATCTAAAATAGTGTCGAGTTTACGTTTTTCTTCACCGCTGAGCTCATGCTTCGAATCATCCAGCTCATCAAGCTCGGTTACTTTAACCTCTGCACTATCATCGTCAGTTCCCTCAGCTTCAGCAAGTGCTGCTGCCCATTCGTCCATCGTATCTTGATCATCGCTCATACTTTTAACCTTTTAATCAATTACCAGTCTAAGTCTACACCGTTTGAAAGGTGTAAATCATCTTCTAGTTCTGCTAATTCTGCATCTGAATCAATTTTTTTGCCGCCTTTAGTAAAGACATGCAGCTCAGATTTAACTGAATCAGGGCGTTTAATTTTTTCACTAATTTGTAGCGCAACGTTATCGCGTGAGCGACCCATTTTAGCTCTAAATGTTGGCAACTCTTCAACAAACACAGTAATATGCTCTGGCATTTCAACAGGAATAATATCCCCCGCCTTAAGCTCCATAATTTGTTTTAAGCTTAAATCAACTTCAAGTAGCTGAGTCGACAAATCGACTTCTACATCCATTATTTCGTCGCGAAGTGCCTTGCTCCAACGTAAATCGGTATCTTCAGTATCAGACTGAACACCTGCATCCAGTAGCTCTCGAATAGGTTCGAGCATTGAGTAAGGCAGCGCAATATGAAAGTCACCACCGCCGCCATCAAGTTCAATATGAAAAGAGCTAATAACCACTACTTCGGTTGGGCTAACAATGTTAGCCATTGCAGGGTTCACCTCAGAATCAAGATACTCAAACGACACATCCATAACCGGTGCCCATGCTTCTTTGTAATCTTCAAAGATTATTTTTAGCAGCATTTGCACGATACGGCGCTCTGTTGGGGTAAATTCACGCCCTTCAATTTTGGCATGATAACGACCATCGCCACCAAAAAAGTTATCTACCAGTATAAAGACTAAGCGCGCCTCCATGGTAATTAAACCAGTGCCTTTTAATGGGCGAAAACGCACCATATTCAAACTGGTTGGTACAAATAAGGTATGAATATACTCACCAAATTTGATCATTTGCACGCCATTAATTGACACCTCAGCGGTGCGGCGCATCATGTTAAATAAGCTAATTCGCATATGACGCGCAAATCGCTCATTAACAATTTCAAGTGTCGGCATGCGACCACGCACGATGCGATCTTGCGAAGAGAAGTCATACTGTAGCGTACTTCCCTCACCGTCTTCACCGTCGTGTATATCTTCCTCTTCGACCTCATCAACACCGTGTAATAGCGCATCAATTTCGTCTTGGGATAATAAATCGCTCACACTGACCCCTTATTGCATCACAAAGCCGGTAAACAGTACCCGCTCAATTACTTTACTTCCTTCCACATCCATCATTGCAGCTTGTACTTTATCTAGCGCAGTAAAGCGCAGTGTTTCTTTGCCTACACTGGTGCTTAGTTCATCTGCGGTAGTCATTGAAAATACACTCAATAGCGTACCTTCA